>NZ_CAWMFQ010000031.1:26060-38666 GCF_963866995.1 Aeromonas sp. ZOR0002
GCAGGCATGTCCCTGAGCTCCCTCATCGTGGTCACCAACTCCATGCGGCTCAACCGGTGAGCAGCCGTCTGGCATCCTCCCAGGTGGCGGCACCTTTTGCCTCGCCGGGTTATCATCCCCCTTTCACCACAGGGTCCGCGCCATGAACATCATCTTCGTCCTCATCCCCATCGCCATCCTGTTCGTTGTCATTGCAGGAGCCGTCTTCTTCTGGGCCATCCGCTCCGAGCAGTTCGAGGATCTCGACAGGCAGGGCTCCAACATCCTGTTTGACGAGGAGCAGCGCCCCTTGCCCTCCCCTGAACAACAAGCAGAACAGGAAAGCAGGCCTCATGACCAGCAGCCTTGACCTCATGGGCGCCCTGCTGGTCGGGCTTGCCGGTGCCGGCCACTGCATCGGCATGTGCGGCGGCGTGTCCGCAGCGCTCTCCATGGCCATACCTGCCGAGCAGCAGCATTTTTGGGGCAGGCTCGGTTATCTGCTCAACTACAACCTGGGGCGCATCCTGAGCTATGTGCTGGCGGGCGCGCTTGTGGGCGGCTTGCTCGCCACCACCACGGAGATAGGCGCTGGCAAACACGCCCTGGCAGGGCTTCGCCTCATCGCCGCCCTGCTGATGATAGCGCTCGGCCTCTACTTGGCTGGCTGGTGGCATGGCGTCTTGCTGCTCGAGCGCATCGGTGCGAAGTTCTGGCCTCTCATCAAGCCGCTGGCAGGCAGGTTTCTCCCGTTTACATCAGCCTGGCAGGCTCTCCCCTTTGGCATGATATGGGGCTGGCTCCCTTGCGGCCTCGTCTACTCCATGCTGACCTGGAGCGCTGCTGCAGGCTCCGCGAGTGGCGGGGCGCTCACCATGCTCTTTTTCGGCCTCGGCACACTGCCGACCCTGTTTGCGCTGGGGGGGCTGGCAGACCGATTGCGCTACTGGCTCACCCTGCGCAGCCTGCGCCTTGGGGGCGCCTTGCTGCTTATTGCCTACGGGATCCACACCCTCTGGATCGGGATGGCGTCCTTTTGAAACCCTATCCAAAACGGATGAGATGGTGGTAAACTTGTTTGATATAAATCAATTATTCATTTGAGCCTATGATCCCTGACAAGAAACCTGGCAGACGTATTCAGAGCGGTGGCTGTGCAATTCATTGCCAGGATTGCAGCATCAGCCAGCTCTGCATCCCCTTCACTCTGAACGACAACGAGCTCGATCAGCTCGACAGCATCATCGAGCGCAAAAAGCCGATCCAGAAGGGTGAAGAGTTGTTCAAGGCCGGCGATGAGCTCAAGTCGCTCTATGCCATCCGTTCCGGGACCATCAAGTCATACACCATCACCGAGCAGGGTGACGAACAGATCACCGCCTTCCACCTCGCCGGTGATCTGGTCGGTTTCGACGCCATCCACAAGCAGGCCCACCCCTCCTTCGCCCAGGCGCTGGAAACCGCCATGGTGTGCGAAATACCATTCGATGTGCTTGACGACCTCTCTGGCAAGATGCCCAAACTGCGCCAGCAGATCATGCGGCTGATGAGCAACGAGATCATGGGCGACCAGGAGATGATACTGCTGCTCTCCAAAAAGAACGCCGAAGAGCGCCTCGCTGCCTTCCTGCACAATCTCTCGGTTCGTTTCTCCGAACGCGGCTTCTCCGCCAAGGAGTTCCGCCTCTCCATGACCCGTGGGGACATCGGCAACTACCTCGGTCTCACCGTCGAGACCATCAGCCGCCTGCTGGGCCGTTTCCAGAAATCCGGTCTTATCAGCGTCAAAGGCAAATACATTACTGTACTGGACAACGTTGCCTTGGGCGTCATGGCCGGAGCCACTCGTCCTCCCTGCGGTTAATCCCCGTTTATTTCCTCTTTTGCCGGATCGGAGCACCCTGAAATTTGATCCGGCACACCTTCCCGCCTCCCCCCTTGGACTAAGCTGTAATAGCTAAAGAGTTGCCATCATTGGCCTTTTTGCCAAGGAGGAGAACATGGTCAAGTACCGAAACATTCTGGTGGTGATCAATCCCGAGGAGGAGCGCCAGATCGCGCTCGAGCGCGCGGTCAAGGTCGCCGAGCTGGATGAGGGCGCCCAGCTGACCCTGCTCCTGACGATTTACGACTTCTCTTACGAGATGACCGCCATGCTCTCGGCAGACGAGCGGGAAGAGATGCGCCATGGTGTCATCGCCCAGCGTCGGGAGTGGCTCGACGATATCCTCACTCCCTATCGGGCCAGAGGGCTGGAATGCGAAGTGAAAGTGCTTTGGCACAACCGTCCCTTCGAGTGCGTCATTCAGGAAGTGCTGGAACAGCGTCACGATCTGGTCGTCAAGGCGACTCACAAGCACTCCTTCCTGCAAACCTTCATCTTCACCCCCACCGACTGGCACCTGCTGCGCAAATGCCCCTGTCCGGTTCTGCTGGTAAAAGAAGGGCACTGGCAACGGGGGGGCAACCTGATTGCCGCCATCAACTGCTCGAGCGATGACAAAGAGCAGAAGGTGCTTAACGAGCGGATTACCCGCGAGGGGATCGCCATCGCCGAGCTGCTTGGTGCCAGTCTCTATCTGGTCAACACCTACCCGGGCACCCCGGTCAATGTCGCCATCGAACTGCCAGAGTTCGATCCCAACGCCTACAACGATGCCATTCGCAAACACCATGAAGATCTGTTGCGGGAGCATGCCGATCAGTTCGGCATCAACCACATGTGGACCAAGGTGGCGGAAGGCTTGCCGGAGGAGGTGCTGCCGGACATGGCGGACGATCTGAATGCCACCCTGATGATCATGGGGTGCGTCGGTCGTACCGGCCTCTCTGCCGCCCTGCTCGGCAACACCGCCGAGCACGTGGTGGACAGGCTCAACTGCGACATTCTCATCCTCAAACCCGACGATTACAGCTGCCCTGTGGATGACAGGCGTCATCCTGCATAAGCGTTTCTTGCCCTCCCCCGGGACATGGCTATAATAAGCCGCTTATTTTTGTCCCGGGTTTGAGGCCATGCTAGAAGAGCTTAACGCCAAAGAGAAATACAGTTTCAACAAGCTGCAGAAACGCCTGCGGCGCAACGTGGGCCAGGCCATCGCCGACTTCAACATGATTGAAGAGGGTGACAAGATCATGGTCTGCCTGTCTGGCGGCAAGGACAGCTTTGCCATGCTCGACATCCTGATGAGCCTGAAGGCCAGCGCCCCCATCCATTTCGATCTGGTGGCCGTCAACCTGGATCAGAAGCAACCCGGCTTCCCCGAGCACGTGCTGCCCGAATACCTGAGCACTCTCGGCATCGACTTCAAGATCGTGGAAGAAGATACCTACTCCATCGTCAAGGAGAAGGTACCGGAGGGCAAGACCACCTGCGCGCTCTGCTCCCGCCTGCGCCGTGGCATTCTGTATCGCACCGCCCAGGAGCTGGGCTGTACCAAGATCGCCCTTGGCCATCACCGTGACGACATCCTCGAGACTCTGTTCCTCAACATGTTCTACGGTGGCAAGCTCAAATCCATGCCCCCCAAGCTGGTGAGCGACGATGGCAAGAACGTGGTGATCCGCCCCCTGGCTTACTGCAAGGAGAAAGACTTGGTGCGCTATGCCGAGGTCAAGGCCTTCCCCATCATCCCCTGCAACCTGTGCGGCTCCCAGGAGAACCTGCAGCGCCAGGCCATCAAACAGATGATGCAGGAGTGGGATCGCCGCTTCCCGGGTCGTCTCGAAACCATGTTCACCGCCATTCAGGACGTGATCCCGAGCCACCTGCTCGATCACCAGCTGTTTGACTTCAAGAGCATCAACCGCGACTCCGGCATCATCGATGGTGGCGACAAGGCATTTGATCCGCCCGAGCTGCCCAAGGCGCCGCTGCTGGACATCGACGAGATGGACATGCTGGACGTGATTGAGGTGCGCTAAGCCCCGTCACCCACAGAAAAGGAGCGCCAGGCGCTCCTTTTTTCATTCTGGCAATCTGCGGACTCGGGTCGCTACCCCTTATGCAGCCAGGGGGTCAGACGCAGGATCTCCCCTTGCAGTTGCAGCTTGCCCTGGGCAAACCCCTTCAGCTGCGCATTGCTGAGCAGCAGTTGCCCCTGCTGCCAGGAGACGGCCTCCTGACGGGCCCCCTCCACAAGGTAGGCTGTGCCTGCGGGCGCCACCATGGAGATCCGCACCCCTTCCATCTTGGGCAGGAAATACTGGCCGACCATGCCGGCCATCTTGTCGAGCAATCGCTGCATCTGCTGCTGGCGCGAGACGAGCTCGGCCAGCGGCACCTCGGGTGTGGCGGGGGCGTCAGCCATCACCTGTACCGACAGATCGCAGGCGGCGTGGGCCTCGGTGAGCCCCACCACCACGATCGCCTTGTCGAGGTTGAGATCATCGTCATAGGGCAGACGCAGTTCGCCATCCACCGTGACCTCGGCGGGCACATCCCTGTCCGGGGTCGAGACCCGGGCCGAGGTGAGCCCGCATCGCCGACCGTTCTGTTGACTGGCCAGATAAAAGCCCAGTCTGGCGTGGCCAAATTCCCCCTTGGCGAAGGTCTTCATCTGGCTGTAGAAGGTGCCGTAGTCGAGTTCAAGGGACGGCTCAGCCTGTCCCAGCATGGGTACCAGCAGGAGCGCCGCCATCCCGTATCGCTTGTTCATATGCCATCCTTTTGCATCATGCTCCGGGCGGGTCGACACCGGCTGACCCCTGGTATCCCGTTATGCGTTGAAATGATCCGGGCCCTGCCCGTCGTTGCCACTGGCAACCTCGGTCACTTCGACTGCCACCCCACACAGATCCCGGTAGAGAATGCCCTTGCAGTTGAAGTAGAGCGGTGCCACCCAGATAAGTCCCAGCCCCATGGGGATGAGCGCCAGGAAGAAGAGTGCCAGCATGACCCCGTGCAGCAGCACTATGCTGGGCCAGCCCCGGGCAAAGAGCTTGAGGGAGACCAGAATGGCCTGAGCCGGGGAAAGACCGCGCTCCAGCACCAGAGGTACGGTAAACACCAGCCCCATGCCCACCAGGGCGGAGGGGATGAAGGCCAGCATTACCGGCACGCCCAGCAGCTCGAACAGGGGGCCAAACAGGCTGGTGATCAGGCTGCCGAGCAGGCTCAGGCTGCCCAGGCGCAGGAAGTGACGGAAGAAGTCGAATACCTGGCTCGGCCGGGCGCGCACCCCCACCGACTGCTGCAACCCCAGCATGTCGAGGGAGGAGGTCATGGGTGACATGATCACCGTGACCAGCAGGCTCAGGATCAGGGCCATATCCATATCCCCCCCTTCACGGGCGACATAGGGTGTCAGCAAGGTATTGCTCAGCAGGATCCAGATTGCCATGACCCCGGCGATGGCCAGCGCCAATCCGAAACCGGTGCGACGAGTCTGTTGCCACCCCTCTTTCAACACCCCTTGCAGGTCCAGACGATATCCCTGGCTGAGGGACTGTTCGAGGGTTCCACCGATCCGCATTCTATTACTCAATTGACTGTCCAACATTCACTGACGACTGATCCAAGGTGGCACATTATAGCGGTTTGAACCGGCATGCGTAGCCGTTTTTCCTGTTATCTTCCGTTCAGAAAGCCATTGATACCAAAGGCCTTGCAGCCCTTCTTGATGAGGTTCCCCTCACCCTTGGCCCCTCTGTCCAACGGGAGTAGGATGATGGCACGCGCTGGCGGACGAGATGTCCACTGGCTTTTCTCTCTCACACAAGGAAAACGGTCATGTCCGAACTGACGCTCTATCTTGCCCCGGGTACCTGTGCCATGGCGGTGCGCATCGCTCTGGTGGAGGCCGGTGCCCCTCACCTTGTCAAGCGCCTGGATCTGGCCGCTGGTGAACAGCGCAGCCCTGACTACCTCGCCATCAACCCCAAGGGGCGAGTCCCGGCACTGGTGACGGAGCATGGCGTGCTGACCGAAACACCGGCTCTGCTGCTCTACGTGGCCCAGCGTTTTCCTAACGCCGGGCTGGCCCCATTGGATGACCCCTTCCTCCTGGCCAGGATGCAGGAGGTACACAGTTTCCTCGTCTCCACCGTCCATGTCGCCCATGCCCATGGACGCCGTCCCGGCCGCTGGGCCGACGATGAACAGGCCATGGCTGCCATGCAGGCCAAGATGCCCCAGAACATGCGCGATGGCTTTGACCAGATTGAGCGCCACTATCTGGCCGGCCCCTGGGTACTGGGGGAGCGCTTCAGCCTGGCCGACATCTACCTCTTCGTGATTGCAGGCTGGCTCGAGAGCGACGGAGTTGCCATCAGCGAGTTTCCCAAGGTGGCGGATCACTATCAGCGCATGCTGGCCCGCCCCGCAGTCCAGGCGGCGCTCGCCCTCTGATCTCCTCGCGCCGGGTACGCCTTTTTGTACGGGCAACATCCAGCGACGCCTCTCAGACGGGTGCTCTTCTGGCACCCGTTTCTTCTGAAATTGCCCTGTCACTGAGATCGTTTTCACATTTTCGTCATCACTGCCTAGACCCGTTAACGGTTAACACCTATCTTTCGCCCTAATGACGCAACCGGTTGCGTAACCGATTGCCCAACTCAATATCCATATGCGGTCCCAGGCCGCCGAGGTGCTGTATGAAACGAGGCAAGCTGCTCAATGCTCCCTTAAGCGCGCTGGTCGCGCAGATGGGCCACACCGACGAGATCACCGTCTGCGATGCGGGCCTGCCCATTCCGGCAGGCCCCGAGCGCATCGATCTGGCGCTGATGGCGGGCACCCCCAGCCTTGAAACCGTGCTGACCGCCTTGCTCACCGATCTGGTGGTGGAGAAGGTGATCATGGCAACAGAGATCAAGCAGATCAGTCCCGCCGCCCATCAGGCGCTGGTGGATCAGCTTGAGGCCCACGCAGCCGCCCAGGGCAAGCCCATCGCCATCGAATACTGCCTGCATGAGGAGTTCAAAACCCGCTCCCGCCAGAGCAAGGCGATCGTGCGCAGCGGCGAGGTGACTCCCTACGCCAACCTGATCCTCTGCGCCGGTGTGGCGTTCTGAATTCTTCAAAGAAGGCCTCTTCAAGGAAGCTGCAAATGAGCACAACCTCCCCCCTCTCACCCATTCTGGAGCTGACCGGGATCGTCAAGACCTTCCCCGGGGTACGCGCCCTCGACGAAGCGGGTCTTCGGGTCTATCCGGGCCAGGTGATGGCCCTGCTCGGCGAAAACGGCGCTGGCAAGTCGACCCTGATGAAGGTGCTGACCGGCATCTACCAGGCCGATTCGGGCAGCATCAGCTATCGCGGCCAGCCGGTTCACTTCAAGGGCCCCCGCGACTCCCAGGATCAGGGGATCAGCATCATCCACCAGGAGCTGAACCTGCTGCCGGAATTGTCGATTGCCGCCAACATCTTCCTCGGCCGCGAACCCCGTACCCGTTTTGGCAGCATCGACCACAAGCAACTGCGCGAACGAGCAAGCACCCTGCTGGCACGGCTTGGCGTCAAACACGGCCCGGATACCCGACTCGGAAGTCTCTCCATCGGTGAACAGCAGATGGTGGAGATAGCCAAGGCGCTGTCGTTCGATGCCAGCGTCATCATCATGGACGAGCCCACCGATGCCCTCACCGACACCGAGACCGAGCAGCTCTTCACCGTCATTCGTGAACTGCGCGAGCAGGGCTGCGGCATCGTCTACATCTCCCACCGCCTGAAAGAGATCTTCGAGATCTGCGATCGGGTCACCGTGCTGCGGGATGGCAAGTGGATCGGCGAGCAGGCGGTGAGCGATCTCGATGAAGACAGGATCATCGAGATGATGGTGGGTCGCCGACTGGAAGAGCAGTACCCGCGCCTGGTGCGCGAGCTTGGCCCGGTCAGCCTGCAGGTGAAAGATCTGGCCGGCCCCGGCGTGCGCGGGGTGAGCTTCTCCCTGCGTCAGGGTGAAATTCTGGGCTTCAGCGGCCTGATGGGGTCCGGGCGTACCGAGCTGATGAAGCTCATCTACGGTGCCAGCCCCATCAGCGCCGGTGACATTACCGTGGATGGCCACGCACTGGTCCCCAAGAGCCCGGCCGATGGCCTGGCCGCCGGCATCGCCTATATCTCCGAGGATCGCAAGGGCGACGGCCTGGTGCTGGAGCTGTCGGTGCGCGAAAACATGAGCCTGTGCGCCCTCGGCGAGTTCATTCGTGGCGGCAAGATTGACGGCAAGGCCGAGCGCCAGGCGGTAGGGGACTATGTGCGTCTGTTCAACATCAAGACCCCGAGTCAGGATCAGCTGATAAAACTGCTCTCCGGCGGCAACCAGCAGAAGGTGGCCATCGCCAAGGGGCTGCTGACCCGGCCCAAGGTGCTGATCCTGGATGAGCCGACCCGCGGCGTCGATGTCGGCGCCAAGAAGGAGATCTATCAGCTCATCAACCAGTTCAAGAAGGAGGGGATGAGCATCATCCTGGTCTCCTCCGAAATGCCGGAAGTGCTCGGCATGAGTGATCGCATCATGGTGATGCACGAAGGACGCATCAGCGCAGAATTCAACACCCGCGATGCCAATCAGGAGAAGCTGATGGCGGCGGCAGTCGGTAAACAGTGGCAAGCAGAACAAGAGGCAGCACAATGACAACCCAAACCCTTTCCCGCCGCGGCGTCATGAGCAAGGCCTGGTGGATCGAGAACAAGTCCCTGGTCGCGCTGCTGGTGCTGATCGGCGTGGTCTCCTTTCTGAGCCCCAACTTCTTCACCGCCGACAACCTGCTCAACATCCTGCGCCAGACATCGGTCAACGCCATCATGGCGGTCGGCATGACGTTGGTCATCCTCACCGCCGGCATCGATCTGTCGGTCGGCTCGGTACTGGCCCTGTGCGGCGCCCTGGCCGCCACCATGGTGGCCATGGAGCTGCCCATCGGCCTGGTGATCCCCCTCACCCTGGGTGCCGGCGCCCTGCTTGGCAGCATCAGCGGCCTCATCATCGCCAAGGGCAAGGTACAGGCCTTCATCGCCACCCTGGTCACCATGACCGCCCTGCGCGGTGTCACCATGGTCTACACCGAGGGGCGCCCCATTTCCACCGGCTTCAGTGACGGCGCCGATCACTTCGCCTGGCTCGGGACCGGCTACCTGCTGGGTCTGCCGGTGCCCATCTGGCTGATGGCCATCGTCTTCCTGCTGGCCTGGTACCTGCTCAACCACACTCGCCTGGGCCGCTACATCTATGCCCTCGGCGGCAACGAATCGGCCACCCGCCTCTCCGGTATCAATGTGGCTCGGGTCAAGCTCGCGGTGTATGGTCTGTGCGGCATGCTGTCGGCACTGGCCGGGCTCATCGTCACATCCCGCCTCTCCTCCGCCCAGCCCACTGCCGGCATGGGGTACGAGCTGGATGCCATCGCCGCCGTGGTGCTGGGGGGCACCAGCCTGATGGGGGGCAAGGGCCGTATCATGGGTACCCTGATCGGTGCCCTCATCATCGGCTTCCTCAACAATGCCCTCAACCTGCTCGACGTCAGCTCCTATTACCAGATGATCGCCAAGGCCAGCGTGATTTTGCTTGCCGTGATGATCGATAACAAAAGCAACCGTTAACAAGCCACGCCACACACAAGGAATGAAATGATGAAAAAGCTCAATACCCTGCTCGCTGCCGCCATCATGTCCGTGCTGGGCACCGCCCAGGCCGCGGATCACACCCTGGCGATGGTGGTCTCCACCCTCAACAACCCCTTCTTCGTCACCATGAAGGAGGGCGCCGAAGCCAAGGCCAAGGAGCTTGGCTACGAGCTGGTGGTGCTGGATTCCCAGAATGACCCGGCCAAGGAGCTCTCCAACGTGGAAGATCTCACCGTGCGCAAGGTCAACGCCATCCTGATCAACCCGACCGACTCCGAAGCAGTGGGCAACGCCATTCGCCTGGCCAACAAGGCGAACATCCCGGTGCTGACCCTGGACCGCGGCGCAGCCCAGGGTGACGTCAAGGCCCACATCGCCTCCGACAACGTGGCCGGTGGCAAGCTGGCTGGCGACTTCATCGCCGAGAAGCTGGGCAGCGGTGCCAAAGTGCTCCAGCTGGAAGGGATCGCAGGTACCTCCGCCGCCCGTGATCGCGGCGAAGGCTTCGCCCTGGCGGTCACCGCCAACAAGCTGCAGGTGCTGGCCTCCCAGCCCGCCGACTTTGATCGTACCAAGGGCCTGAACGTCATGGAGAACCTGCTGGCCGCTCATCCGACCGTGCAGGCGGTGTTCGCCCAGAACGATGAGATGGCGCTGGGAGCCATCCGCGCCGTGCAGGCCGCCGGCAAAGAGGTGATGATCGTGGGCTTTGACGGCACCGACGATGGCAAAGCCGCCGTGGCCAAGGGTAAACTGGCCGCCACCGTGGCCCAGCAGCCCGCCCTCATCGGCGCCATCGGCGTGGAAACCGCCGACAAGGTGCTCAAGGGTCAACCGGTGGAAAAATCCATCCCGGTACCGCTGCAAATCGTCAACAAGTAAGTTGTTGGGGGAGGTTCGCCTCCCCTCTCTTTTTCCGCCAGTGCCGCCTGGTCTGGGCCCACCCAGACCAGGATGTACTCAACCAAGGGTGATAGGAATGAATCGTCTCGTAGTCCTCGGCAGCGTGAATGCGGATCATGTGCTGCGCGTCCCCCACTTTCCCCGCCCCGGTGAAACCCTGACCGGCCACAGCTATCAGGTGGTGCCCGGCGGCAAGGGCGCCAATCAGGCGGTAGCCGCCGCCCGCCTCGGCGCCCCTGTCTCCTTCATCGCCCGCATCGGTGATGATGCCATCGGCCACCAGATGAAAACCGGGTTTGCCAACGACGGCATCGATGTCAGCGCCGTCGAACTCGACCCCAGGCTCCCCACCGGCATCGCCATCATCTATGTGAGCGACGAGGGGGAGAACAGCATCGGCATCTCCGCCGAAGCCAACGGCGCCCTCACCCCGACCGTGGTGCAAGGTCACGAGGCGATGATCGCCGCCGCCCACACCCTGCTGCTGCAACTGGAAGTGCCGCTCGAGAGCGTGCAGGAAGCGGCCCGTCTGGCCCGTGCCCACGGCACCCGGGTGGTACTCAACCCCGCCCCCGCGCGCCCGCTCTCAAGGGATCTGCTGGCGCTGGTGGATCTCATCACCCCCAACCAGACCGAGGCCGAGCTGCTGACCGGCGTCAAGGTCACCGACGAAGCGAGCGCCCGGGAGGCTGCCGCCCGCTTCCACCAGATGGGCATTGCGGATGTGATGATCACCCTGGGGTCCCAAGGGGTCTATTGCAGCAAGGGGCAGCAACAGGCGCTCATGCCGGGTTTTCGGGTCAAGGCGGTGGATACCACGGCGGCCGGGGATACCTTCAACGGCGCCTTCCTGGCGGCCGAGCTCGCCGGCGCCGACTTTGACGCTGCCGTACGCTTTGCCCACGGGGCGGCGGCACTCTCCGTCACCCGGTTTGGTGCCCAGAGCTCCATCCCGAGCAAGCAGGAGGTCGATGCCTTCCTGCATGAGCAAACTGCGCAGGGGCACTGATGGCCAATATCAAGGAGGTGGCCGCGCTGGCGGGGGTGTCGACCACCACTGTCTCCCACGTCATCAACGAGACCCGTTTCGTCGCCGAAGAGACCCGTGAGCGGGTCTTCGCCGCCATGCGCGATCTCAACTATGCCCCGAGCCTGGTGGCCCGCAGCCTCAAGGTAAAGGAGACCAACAGCATCGGCATGCTGGTCACCACCTCCAGCAACCCCTTCTTCGCCGAGGTGGTACGCGGGGTGGAGCGCTACTGCTTCGAGCAGGGTTACAACCTGATGCTGGGCAACACCGAAGGACAGGCCGAGACGGCACTCTCCTACCTCAAGATGATGCTCAGGAAACGGGTCGACGGCCTGCTCATCATGTGCAGTGAAGGGCAGCAGGAGGTGTTCAACCAGCTCGACTGGCTCAAGAGCCTGCCGGTGGTGGTGATGGACTGGGGCATGGAGAACGGCGAGGTGGATCTCATCGCCGACAACTCCCATCGGGGCGGCTACCTGGCAACCCGCCATCTGCTGGGCCTGGGTCACACTGCCATCGGTTGCATCACGGGCCCCCACAGCCGCGCCCCGGCCAACCAGCGCCAGGCGGGTTTCGAGCAGGCGATGCAGGAGGCCGGGCTCACCGTCAATCCGGGCTGGATCCAGGAGGGAGACTTTGACTGCGCCAGCGGCGCCGCCGCCATGACCCGCCTGCTGGCACTGCCAGAGCGTCCCACCGCGCTGTTTGTCTGCAACGACATGATGGCCATGGGGGTCATCAGTGCCGCCCATCAGGCGGGGCTGGTGATCCCGCGCGATCTCTCCATCGTCGGCTATGACAACGTGGCGCTGGCCCAGTTCATGTCCCCCCCGCTCACCACGGTCAATCAACCGAAAGAGGAGCTGGGCCGCCTCGCCGTCACCCGGCTGCTGGCGCGCATCAACGGCGAGCCCATCGCAAACCGCATGATCACCGTGGATCCGGACCTGGTGATCAGACACTCCTGCGCTCCCTTTTCCTCACCGGACAGCAAACCAGTTTAAGTGCCAGCAAGCAGCAGAAGGGCGGCCATGAGCCGCCCTTCTGTGTATTGTCTCCTTGGCATCGGCCCCGAGACTGCACAAGCCACCACTCAACTTAGCTTGAGATCATCCTCTTGACTGTG
>NZ_CAWMFQ010000032.1:0-1262 GCF_963866995.1 Aeromonas sp. ZOR0002
CCCCTTTGTGTTATCTACATGCATGACTGCGCATAATGTCGCGTTTGGTTAAATGCCCATGTGAAGCCCGCCGATAAGCCAGCCCACGCAATTTTGCTGGTTTATCAGGTATTTACTTGGATGGAACGAGAGTTGACCAAAAACTTCATTTTTCGTTGGTTTGAATGCGGTTTATCGGAAGAGGAGACGGCAAATCTATGTTTCGTTTCTGTGAGGCAGGTCACAAATTGGGATAAGGGTAAAGAGATCCCACCTGTCTATAAACGGCTTATGCGTATGGCATCTGGGCGGGAGCTGCCCACGATTTTCAAGGAGTGGAAGGGATGGCGGATGAAGAATGACTGCCTGATCGCACCGAATGGCGTCATGTTCGACAGAAGGAGGATCGAGGCGCTGGCCATCATCCAGGCCGAGCTGTCAGAGAAGCAGAAGGAAGCCTTCCACTGGCGGAAGAAACTAGGTATCAAGTAGACAGGGGAGGGGGCGCAAGCCCCCTTTTTCCTGATCTGGACAGGCTTGCAAACGTTTTCAGTTGAATGCAAGATAATTCAACACACACATAAAAACATGGGGATAGGTTCGGATGGGGCCCGTTATTGCTCATGGCAAACATACCTCCAGCATTTCTGAACAAGTGATCCAAAGCCAACTGATAGGGGCGTTCAACTCGGAAGGTTGCAGGATTTGGGTTGACAGCGTGAAGTCTCTCATCGCCAGCCTTGACGGTCGTCCGTTCTGCTTCCTCGTCGATACAAGAAGCTACGAGGGCGGCACCGATGAGGCTCTCAGTACAGCTAATGACTTCAATGGTTGGCTCAACGGCCAGAAGATGGTCGCTAAAGCTCATGTCATCAGATCCCAGGTACTACACGACATCGCGATTGAGCGAGTACCCAACATAAAGCAGCAGAATGTCAGAACCTTCAAGAACCAGGAGGACGCCATGGCTTGGTTGATGGAAGAGCTGAGGCTATCCGCAGTCGGCCAAGCATGAATACCGCATCCACCTGGGGAACTGCCCAGGAAGGATGGCGGAAGAAGCTAGGCATCGAGTAGGCAGGGCGGGGGGCGCAAGCCCCCTTTTCGTTGTGGACGCTCTGGGAGCCATGCGGGTAGAATTCCCCCCGTATTACTACACGGGGGGGCTTTAAGTGAATACAGCATTTAAATATATGAGTTATCTAGGGGTTGAATATTTTGAAAATCCGACATTCAGGATATCTTTAGTCGAAGAACTCAATGACCCTTTTGAAGGTAGTTTA
>NZ_CAWMFQ010000033.1:0-8634 GCF_963866995.1 Aeromonas sp. ZOR0002
AAGGCCTTCCCTGACGGGAAGGCCTTTTTGCTTTCTGGCGTCTGGATAAGAGCTCAGGGAACAAGAGGCAACCGACGGGTCTGCCGCCTGTTACTGACAACCCGCCTCTTCCCCCCCTGTGGTGCTTGCGTGTCTGGCATTGTCCCTTTACCCAGGGCTTACCCTTCGCTCTGGTTTGTCTTTGTTCCTCCATCTTTTCCCAACCCGGCCAATCGACCGGGCTTTGTCGTGTCTGGAGATGAGCATCGCAAGCACGCGAATACGCTCTGGCCGAGAGTGCCAGAGGACCATCGGGAGCTCATATGCGGATAAGAGATAAGCAAAGCGCTTTTTCTTTCTTCATGGAATATGCATAAGCGGGCATGCTGTACTCAACCCAACGATATGGAGTATCACCATGAAACTGCGAATGACCGCTCTCACCGTTCTCTCCCTGCTGGCTCTCGGTCAGGTCCAAGCCGCCGAGGTGCGGCTGCTGAATGTCTCCTATGACCCGACGCGGGAGCTGTTCCAGGAGTACAACAGTGCCTTTGCCAAGGAGTGGAAGGCCAAAACCGGCGACGATGTGGTGGTGAGCCAGTCACACGGTGGCTCAGGCAAACAGGCTCGTGCCGTGGTGGACGGACTGGAGGCTGACGTGGTCTCCCTGGCGCTGGCCTATGACGTCGATGCGGTGGCCAAGGCAGGTCTCACCGCCAGCGACTGGGAAGGGCGTTTGGCCAACAATGCCTCTCCCTATACCTCCACCATCGTCTTCCTGGTGCGCAAGGGGAATCCCAAGCAGATCAAGGATTGGGGCGACCTGGTGCGCAAGGATGTCGCCATCATCACCCCCAACCCCAAGACCTCCGGCGGTGCGCGCTGGAATTATCTGGCTGCCTGGGGCTATGCCCTGAAGAAAAGCGGCACTGAAGAGGGCGCCAAACAGTTTGTCAGCGATCTGTTCAAGAATGTGAAGGTGCTGGACTCCGGGGCACGTGGCGCCACCACCAGCTTCATCGAACGCGGGCTCGGGGATGTGTTGCTGGCCTGGGAAAATGAAGCGTTGCTGGTGCTCAATCAGCCGGGCACCAGCGACAAGTTCGAACTGGTGGTGCCCTCGGTCTCCATCCTGGCAGAGCCGCCGGTAGCCGTGGTGGACAAGGTAGCCAAGAAGCATGGTACCGAGGCCGTCTCCAAGGCTTACCTCGAGTATCTCTACTCCGACGAAGGGCAGCGCATCATCGCCAAATACCACTATCGTCCGAGCAATCCGGCGATCCTGAAGGAGACAGCGGCCCAGTTCCCCAACCTGACGCTCTTTACTGTCAAGGATCTGGAAGGAGATTGGGACAAGGCACAGAAGAAGCACTTTGCCCAGGGCGGATCGTTTGACCAGATTTACCAACCGGGCCGTTAAGAGACGCAGGCCCCTGTGACAACAGATAGGAGTACCACGATGAACAAGATCCTTCTGGTTCCCGGTCTGCACAACAGTGGGCCGGATCACTGGCAGAGCCGCTGGCACCAGCAATTTCCCCAGTGGCAGAGAATGATGGGTCTGCCCTGGGACAAGCCGGATCTCACGGTCTGGAGCGCCAAGCTGGCGAGCAAGCTCAGGAGCCGGCGCAGCCGGGTCCACCTGGTCGCTCACTCCTTCGGCGCTCTGACGGCCATCGCTGCAGCCAGACTGCAACCAGACAAGGTCTCTTCCATCTTCATCGTTGCCCCTGCCGATCCTGCCCGTTTCGGTATCCCTGATGAGGTGTTGGCGGGGTCCATCAAGGTCTCTGCCCAGTTGATCGCCAGCCGCAATGACCCCTGGATGAGTTTCGAGCGAGCAGAGTTCTGGAGCCGGCAGTGGCAGGTGCCGTTGTTCGATGCGGGGGAAGTGGGCCATATCAATGCCCAGTCCGGCCATGGGGAGTGGCACCAGGGGCTCGCTTTGCTCGGCACCCTATACCGCCGTGCCGAAATGGTGGTGGAGCCTGCTCCTGCCGAGTGGGGCAAGCAGGCTGCACTCAGTTTTCGATGAGGGCGCCTCGGATTGTCTCGGCACGATTTCCAGACAGGCTGGCAACTTGGCCAGCGTGACTGACTTTGCATGTTCCCGGTTTTACCGCTCCGTCTTTTAGGTCTTTTATTTATATAAAAGACCTTTTTTTATGCTTATCGCTCTAAAAGCCTTGTTCCACCATTGTTAGATAAAAAAGTGCTTAGCAAAGGCATTATTGGTGTTTGTTGTCTCTGGCCGCCGTGAGCAAAATCGTCACATCCAAAGTATTTATAACAAACGGATGTGTTATGCGATTAAGTTCTTATTCCGTCCTGCCAGGCCTGGGGCCAACGCTGGGCTTCAGTCTGCTCTATCTGGGCATACTGGTGCTGCTGCCGCTCTCGGCACTGGTGCTGTTTGCGGTGAACAACCTGAGCGCCGCCGAGTTCTGGCAGGTGATCGGCTCCCCCCGGGTGCTCGCCTCCTTTCGCCTGAGCTTTGGCGCCGCCTTCATTGCCGCCCTGCTCAACAGTCTGTTCGGTCTGATACTGGCCTGGGTACTGGTGCGCTATACCTTCCCCGGCCGCAGACTGGTGGATGCGCTGATCGACCTGCCCTTTGCCATGCCGACTGCCGTCTCCGGGATTGCCTTGTGCGCCATCTTTGCCCCCAACGGCTGGATTGGCCAATGGGTCGCTCCGCTGGGCATCGAGCTTGCCTACAACCCCATAGGGGTGGTCATTGCCCTGACCTTTATCGGGCTGCCCTTTGTGGTGCGGACCCTGCAGCCGGTGCTGCGGGAAGCGGAGAGCGAGCAAGAGGAGGCGGCCGCGAGCCTGGGTGCCAACCGCTGGCAGACCTTCATCCGGGTACTGTGGCCGACCCTGGTACCTGCGCTGCTCACCGGTTTTGCCCTGGCGTTTGCTCGCGGCGTGGGGGAGTACGGCTCTGTCATCTTCATTGCCGGCAACCTCCCCATGGTGTCCGAGATTGCCCCCCTGATGATCATGAGTCACCTGGAGGAGTATGACTACGCCGGTGCATCGGCCATTGCGTCCGTCATGTTGCTCATTTCCTTTGTGCTGCTGTTGCTCATCAACAAGTTGCAAGCCTGGAGCTGGGCTCGCATCGGAGGAAGCCGTATATGAACGCCTCTACTGCCCATCTCGATCAGGCCCAGGAGTCCGCTCCGGCCACCCCGGCGCGTCATCCCCCGGTAACCCATGAACCGGTCTGGGTCAAATGGCTGCTGGTCACCGTCGGTCTGGGCTGGTTTGCCGCCTTGCTGCTGTTGCCGCTGGCCACCGTCTTCATCCAGGCGCTGAGCCCGGGTCTGGCCTTCTTCTGGCACGCCATCAGCGAGCCGGATGCCCTGAGCGCCCTGGGGCTGACCGCCCTGGTGACGCTCTGCTCGGTGCCCCTGAACCTGCTGTTCGGGCTGGCCGCCGCCTGGGCCATCGCCCGGTTCCGCTTCCCTGGCCGGCAACTGCTTATCACCCTCATCGATCTGCCGTTCTCGGTCTCGCCGGTCATCGCGGGCTTGATGTTCGTGCTGCTGTTCGGCAGTCGCGGCTGGTTCGGCGAGTGGCTCAGCGAGCACGACATCAAGATCATTTTCGCTACCCCGGGGATCATCCTGGCGACCACCTTCATCACTGTGCCCTTCGTGGTACGCGAGCTGCTGCCCCAGATGGAGGCGCGGGGCCCGGAGGAAGAGGAGGCCGCCATCATGCTGGGGGCGAGCGGGTTGCAGATGTTCTGGCGGGTGACCCTGCCCGGTATTCGCTGGAGCCTGATGTATGGCCTGCTGCTCTGTACCGCCCGGGCGGTGGGGGAGTTTGGCGCTGTCTCCGTGGTTTCCGGCCACATTCGCGGCCAGACCAACACGCTGCCGCTGCACATCGAGATCCTTTACAACGAGTACCAGACCGGTGCCGCCTTCGCGGTGGCCAGCCTGCTGGCGCTGTTCGGGATCTTCACCCTGCTGGGTGAGACCCTGCTGGCCAGGCTGCGCGGCCAACCGACCCAGTCCCATTGATCCCGAATTAACGGTTATAGGAGAGGCATTCATGAGCATTCAGGTTCAAGGGCTCAACAAGCATTTCAATCAGTACGCGGCGCTGGCCGACATCAACCTCGATTTTCACGACGGTGAGCTGGTCGCCCTGCTCGGCCCCTCCGGCTGCGGCAAGACCACCTTGCTGCGGATCATCGCTGGGCTGGAACAGGCGGACAGTGGCAGCGTCATCATCCGCGGCGAGGATGCCTCGGATCTCCATGTGCGCGAGCGCAACGTTGGCTTCGTGTTCCAGCACTACGCCCTGTTTCGCCACATGACGGTGTTCGAGAACGTGGCCTTTGGCCTGAGGGTCAAGCCGCGCAGCGAACGCCCGGACGAGGCGGCCATCCGCACCCGGGTCAAGGAGCTGCTGGATCTGGTGCAGCTCAGCCACGTCGCGGCACGCTACCCGACCCAGCTCTCCGGTGGTCAGCGCCAGCGGGTCGCCCTGGCCCGGGCCCTGGCGGTGCAGCCCAAGGTGCTGCTGCTGGACGAGCCTTTCGGCGCCCTTGATGCCCAGGTGCGCAAGGAGCTGCGCCGCTGGCTGCGTGAGCTTCACGACGAGCTGCATGTCACCAGTCTGTTCGTGACCCACGATCAGGAAGAGGCCCTGGAGGTGGCGGATCGGGTGGTGCTGATGAATGCCGGCAAGGTAGAGCAGATTGGCACCCCTGCCGAAGTGTATGATCAGCCCGCCAGTGCCTTCGTGCACAGCTTCCTTGGCAGCGTGAACCTGTTTCGTGGCAGGGTGGCCGGGCAGGGGTTCGGCATCGGTGAACAGCAACTGGGTGGCCCCATCCCTTCCCATCTGGCAGAAGGGAGTGCGGCCATTGCCTATGTGCGCCCCCACGAGCTGGAGATCCTGCCCTCGGATGCCCCCGGTGGCATTCGCGCCACCATTACCCGCCTGCTGCCCATGGGGCCGCGCATCCGGGTGGAACTGCGTGGCGATGGGGAGACGGGAGGCGCTCACTACGAGGCCGAACTGAGCAAGGAGGCCGCCCGGGCTTTTGCCCCCGGCCAGGGGGTGCGTCTGGTGGCCAGGCAGGCACAGCTCTATCCCGACTACCAGATCTGAGGGCAAGCCGCGAGGTGCGGCCCTCTGTCAGGCTTGCTGCCGGGCCATGATCCCGGCAATCCATAACAAGAGGACGGTGGCACGAGCCACCGCCACTCAGCGCAGGAGGCGATGAGGTGAACTTTCAGCAATTGCGAATCATTCGGGAGGCGGCACGACGGGATTACAATCTGACCGACGTGGCCAATGCCCTCTTTACTTCCCAGTCCGGGGTCAGCCGCCACATTCGCGAGTTGGAGGAGGAGCTGGGGCTCGCCCTTTTCATTCGCTATGGCAAGCGTCTGCTCGGTATGACCGAGCCGGGCAAGGAGTTGCTGGTGATCGCCGAGCGTATCCTGGGGGATGCCGACAACATCCGCAAACTGGCGAGCACCTTTGCCAATCGCGACTCGGGCCGGCTGCTCATCGCGACCACTCATACCCAGGCCCGTTATGCCCTGCCGAGGGTAGTGAAGGCGTTTCGGGAGCAATTTCCCCTGGTACAGCTGGAGCTGCGTCAGGGGAGCCCGGAGGAGATAGTGCGGCTGGTGCAGACCGGCGAGGTGGACATCGGCATCAGCAGCGAGCAGCTCGACAAGAGCGAAGGGGTGGTGGCCTTTCCCTACTACCGCTGGCACCACAATATCGTCGTGCCGGAGCAGCACCCCCTCACCGCCGAGCGGGAGCTGACCCTGGCCGCTCTGGCCCACTGGCCTATCGTCACCTATCAGGCCGGCCTCACCGGTCGGGCACGGGTGGATGATGCCTTTGCCGAGGCGGGCATAGTGCCGCAGATCCTGCTGACCGCCCAGGACTCCGACGTCATCAAGACCTATGTCGAGCTGGAGATGGGGGTGGGCATACTGGCGGACATGGCGTTCGATTCCCAGCGGGACAAGGGACTGGTGCAACTGGACGGCAGTCGGTTGTTTGCGCCGCACACCGCCTGGATCGGCCTCAAGCAGGGGCAGTTCCAGCACAACTTTGCCTGGCAGTTCATCCAGCTCTGCAACCCCGAGCTGGCGCTGGCTGAGATCCAGGCCCGCGCCATGAGCAACGAGCCCCTGCTCGACTATCAGATCTGAACCGAGGGATAGATGAAAAACGGGGAGCCATGGGCTCCCCGTTTGTTTGATGTTGACCTGATCTGGCACCGGAAACGCCGAGCGGGTTCCCGTCAGATCGGAGACGTCCCATCACTGCGCTGTCCAGGCCTCCTGCCAGTGGGAGCCTACGCCCGGTTCATACTGGGTGGCCGTGCTCGCCCACTGGCTGCACCAGCCGCTGTAGGGGAAGGGTTTGCACTGATAGACCTTGCCGTTCTTCGGCTGCAGCACCCGGGTTCCGGCGGTGTAGGACTTGAGGCCGTCCGGGAAAGTGAACTGGTAATCGCCCCCGCTTGCCGGATCCTTGAACATGAGGTCCAGGGTCTGCTGCACCGCGTCACCACCAGCCTTGGGTTTGCCCTCGATCACCAGCTGATGGTGGCCTGCACTCAAGCCGGTCAGCGCCATGGAGAAACTCTGGCTGCCGTCCTTGATGTCGGCACTGCTCTGTCCCCTGGCGACACCGCCGTGGTCATAGAGGGTGTTGGTGATGGCGAGATCCCCCTGGGCCGTGACGGTGAACGTCAGGGTGAGCTTGCCGTTGTCGAGGGGGTAGTCGCTCGCCAGACCGCTCACGCTGATCCCGTTCTCAACCGGGGGCTGCTGTTGCTCAAGCTGGATCTCGACCCGTTGCAGGTTGCTGCCAGCCTTGAGGTAGACCGGGTTCTGGCCATAGACGGGGTTGAACTGGCCGTCCGTACCTTGCTGGCCAGCACGGATCTGGCTCTGCTCGGCGTTGATCTTGCTCGCCAGGGCGTGGGCCCAGTTGTTCTTCTGGCCCTGCCTGGCGCTGGCGATGGTCAGCTCGGTCTGGAGATCGGTGCGCTCGCCATTGGCATCGAACACCCGGGTTCTGGCTTTGTCACCCGCCACCAGGTCGATGGAGGGATAGATGGTCCCTCCCTGGCTCCAGGTCAGCGGGGGCTGGGTGCCATCCTTGAACCGGGCGTCGATCAGGTTGTAGAAGCTGTTGGCGGTATCCCCTACCTCCCACACCCCGAGAATGACCTGATAACCGGTACGCGGGGGCAGGGTGCACTGATGGGTCACCTGTTTGGGGGGTTGCACCATGTTGCCCTCGATGACGCAGAAGGGATTGAGATCGAACGCATCCCGGGTGAGGGGCTGGTTCGGGTTCCAGTCCTGCTTGGTGAGGTAGTAGCGCCAGTTGCGGGTCACGTGGTTGGCAGTGAAGGTCCAGCTGATGGCGAAGGGACCGGCCTGCACCTCACGCTTGGTCCAGCGATCGAGGGTCTGGGTGTTGAGCTCGCCGAATTGGGGGTGACCGGCCGAGGCTATCTGGCCGTCGGCGGGGCCGCCATCGGGGAAGCCGGAGGGGGCTTCCAGGCTCTGGGGTTCCCACTGGATGGCGCCACACTGGCTGTTGCCCCCTGTCTTGCACAGGTAGTTGCGCCCTTCGGGCTGGCTGATGTAGCCGTGAGCGAGTACGCCGCCACTGGCCAGCAGCGCCAGCGCTGCCGCGAGATGGGTGAGTCGGATATTTGCTGCCATACATTCCTCTGTTCGGTGATGTGGGCAGTCACGTTGGCAGGGGAGTTCCCCGAAACACGGTGCTGCAACCCCGCTATCCTGGACAGCTTGTCTTTAGACCGGAGGCTTTGCGTCCTGGCCTTTCAACCAGTTTGCCAAATGACTACAGAAAGGATCATGGTGCCGCCTGTGGCGACCACTCATCATGACTATATTTTGTTAAAAAATTAAGTGTAAAAATTGACAGTGCCATCTCATCGGAGCAGCGCATCAGCGGCAGATCACTCCATCGGGATCTGCGCGCTGGTTCAGTGCGAGAGGGTGGCCCGGGAGAGGCTCCCGTGGCCATGACAGGAAAGGAGCCCCTGCAAGCCTGGCAGGGGCTCATGGGGCCACTCAGTGGCGGGGTTGCATGCCTGCTCGGGAAGAGGACGCCTGGGTCGGTCGCATCATCCTGTCCTGGGCTTGGGCGTTGTCCAGCTTGAACACCGCCAGTCGCTCGTCGAGGCTTCGGGAGAGACCGGCCAGCAGTTCGCTCTCCTGGGCCAACTGGGAGGCCGCCTGGGACATCTCGAGCGCCGAGTCGTTGATGCCGCTGACGTTGCGGTTCATGTCTTCCGCCACCATGCTCTGCTGCTCCGCCGCCGTGGCGATCTGGGTCGCCATGTCGCTCACGTGCTGGATGTGATTGACGATGAGGGAGAGATCCTGCCCCGCCTTCTCGGACTGGTTGACGCTGCTCTCCGCCAGCTTGCGGCTGGCGTCCATGGCGTTGGCGGCGGTGACAGCCCGTTGCTGCAACTGGGTGATGGTACTCTGGATCTCCTCGGTGGAGTGGCGGGTGCGACTGGCCAGCTGGCGCACCTCGTCGGCCACCACGGCGAAGCCACGGCCCTGCTCGCCGGCCCGGGCCGCCTCGATGGCGGCGTTGAGGGCCAGCAGGTTG
>NZ_CAWMFQ010000034.1:0-43071 GCF_963866995.1 Aeromonas sp. ZOR0002
TGAAGCAAGGCGCTGGACGCAGATGCGTCTCTCTTACAACACCTTGGCGATGGCGTCGCAGAGGGGATCAATGTTGGCGCGGGTGATGCCTGCCACGCTGATCCGGCCGGAGCCGACGATGTAGATGGCGAATTCGCTCTTGAGGCGCTCCACCTGATCCTTGGAGAGACCGGAGAAGGAGAACATGCCGTTCTGTTCGCGGATGAAACTGAAATCCTGGTTCACCCCCCGCTCGGCCAGCTTCTCCACCAGCAGCTCGCGCATCTCGCGAATGCGCACCCGCATGGCGGCCACTTCTTCCACCCACTCCGCATAGAGGGCCGGGTCGCTCACCACGGTGGTGACAACGGCGGCGCCGTGTGATGGCGGGTTGGAGTAGTTGGCACGAATGACGGTCTTCACCTGGGTGAAGGCGACGTCGGCCACCGCCTTGGTCGCGCAGACCAGGGTGAAGGCGCCGACCCGCTCGTTGTAGAGGCCGAAGTTCTTGGAGAAGGAGCTCGCCACCAGCAGCTCGTCGTGGCACTCGGCGAAGATGCGAAGGCCTTCGGCATCCTCTTCGATACCCCGGGCGAAGCCCTGATAGGCGAAGTCAAAGAGCGGCAGCCAGCCGGCGGCGGCACTCTGCCTGGCCAGGGCGCGCCACTGCTCGGTGGTGGGGTCGATACCGGTCGGGTTGTGGCAGCAGCCGTGCAGCAGCACCAGATCCCCCGCCTGCGCGTCAGACAGGGAGGCCTGCATGGCGGCGAAGTCGAGTCCCTTGGTGGCGGCGTCGTAGTACTTGTACCACTTGACGGTCAAACCGGCCGCCTGGAACACGCTGACGTGGTTCGCCCAGGTGGGATCGGAGATCCAGATGGTCTTGGCGAGATTGTTGCGTACCACGAACTCGGCGGCGATACGCAGGGCACCGGTACCGCCCGGCGCCTGCGCCGTCTTGGCGCGGCCGCTGGTCACCAGGGCGGCATCACGGCCGAACAGCAGTTGCTGCACGATGCGGCCGTATTCGATATTGCCTTCGATACCGAGGTAGTTCTTGGTCTTCTCGTCGGTCAAGAGCTTCTGCTCGGCTTGCTTGACGCAGTGAAGGATAGGAGTGGCACCGGTCTCATCCTTGTAGATACCGACCCCCAGATTGATCTTGTGGCTGCGAGTGTCGGCACGGAAGGCTTCGGTCAGGCCCAGGATCGGATCCGCTGGGGCGGCAACAACCTTTTCAAACATGGTATTCCCTGTAGTCCGTTGAGTTCGTTGGCTGGCAAAGTAGGTTGGCAAACAAAAGCGCCCGTCCAGGGAGCGCTTCGTCAGCTCTTTATACCACTGCCTTCCATAGGGGAAAACCGCTTTCTCGGCGCCACCTCAACCAATCCCGTGCCAATCCGGTGCCAGGGCACACACCTCGACCGACAGACCCCGATTCGACTCCACCAGATCATTGCATTGCGCCAGCAGCGCACGGGGGATACGGCTCGGCTCCCAGGGCCGACCATCCCCCAGGGGAGCCCCGTAGGCCGCCTTGATGGGCACCAGATCCCGGGGCAGCCACCAGCTCGCCGGTCTCCCCAACCGCTGGGCCAATGCCAGTACTCTGTCGACCCCGGCCGGATCCAGGGCAGTGAGGTGGCTCCAGAGGGTCTGGGGCGGCAAGGCAGCGATCAGGGGCTCCAGCGTGCCGGGATCCTCGGCAGGATACCAGACCAGCAGGGCGTCGGCGGGCAGTGGCAACTCGGCGAAAGCGCCGACGGCATCGGTCGTGATCACCCGCTGTATCTCCCCCTCTCCCCAGAGGATCTTGCCAAGCTGCGCCAGGGTGCGGGCTGGCAGCGCCACCTCCCCCAGGGTCTGGAGCCAGGGGGCGGCATCCAGCAGGGTGCCGCCGCTGAGAAACAGGCTGAACGGCCGTGCGGCCCGCAGACGAAGGGACAGATCAGTGCAAAGCCGGATCCCCTTGTCTTCGAAGTCGATCTGCTCGATGGGGCTGAAATGACCCTCCCCCTTGCGATACAGGGCCGCCAGCACCCGCTCGTTGACCCTCTCCCCCAGTTGCCAGCCGTGGGATTGCAGCCACTCCTCGGGTTCCGGCGGGGCACTGGCCATCTTCGCCAGCATCAGCTCCCGGGTCAGATAGCGTTGCCCGGCAGGGGTGAGCTCATAGTGGTGATTGCCAAGGGCCAGCAGCAACTGGTTGTCCCGAAGCATGCCGATGAGCGGCTGCCATTGACGACCGCGAACAGCCTGGGGGCCGCCGCTCAGCAACTGCTGTGCCAGCGCGCGCCACTCGGGGTGGGTGAAATCGATCAAAGGCATCCTTCCCTGTCGGCCAATCTGCTTCAACAAATTGAATAATCTAGCGATTTACCAGAGGAGAACCAAGGGGGCAAGGAAGACAACGTGATATGGCGCAGGGCCAGAGGACGAAAAGTGATGAAGGAGGCAAAAAACAGAACGGCCAAGCAAGCTTGGCCGTTCATCAACTAAATCAGCGCAGAGGCTAGATTAGAAGTTGTATTGCAGGGCAACAGTGAACTCGTCGTCCTTGTCGTTGATACCCTGGATTTTGTACTCGGTGTACGCCTTGAACTTGGAAGTGAAGTTGTACTGCACGCCCAGCAGGGTTTCGTCGACGATGTCTTCGTAAGAAGAACCGGCGGAGTTGGACAGTACCTTGCCTTCGGCGAAGTTGTAACCGGCCAGGAAGGTCCAGGCGTCAACGTTGTAGGAAGCAGCCAGCTCGTAGCCACGGCCCTTGTCCTTGTTGTTGCCTTGGGTGGTGTTGTCGTAGCTCAGGTCACCCTGGGTATACATACCGGCGAAGTAGAAACCGTTGATGGCGTAGTGTGCGCCCAGGGCCCACTCTTTCTTGTCGCCAGAAGCGGTGCTGACGGTGCTTTCCAGGTCGGAGTAAGCGTAACCGGCGTTCAGGCCCAGACCGAAGTCGAAGTCGTAACCAGCAGCTGCGGCGTAGCCGTAGTTGCGCTTAACGTTCGGACCGTAGACGTCGGTTTCCTTGATGCCTTGACCGATGTCAGTAACCTTGACAGCTACGTCATCGTTGGTCTGGTAGGACACTTTGCCCTTGAAGCCACCGAAGGTGTTGGAGTAGATGATCTGGCCTTCTTGACGACCGTCGTAGAAGTTACCTACGTCACCCCATTCGTTGAAGATATCGGTCGGCTCCAGCACGTCGTAGAACGCGGTGTCGGTCTGGCCGAAGATGATCTTGCCGTACTGGGTACCGTCCAGGCCGACGTATACGTGACGGGAGTTGAACTTGTTGTCAGAGTTTTCGGCGGATACTTGCCACTCGGTCTTGGCGATACCGGACCAGGTGTTGTTCAGGCCGACTTTGCCGGACCAGCCCAGACGGGAGGAACCAACCAGTTCAGCGTCGGTATCGTCGTGTTCACCGTAGTAGTTGGCTTGAACACGGCCGTAAATGTCAAAGGAGGTGCCGTCTTTGTCGTAAACGACAGCAGCGTTGGCTGCGGATGCGAACAGAGCCGGGATAGCAATAGCCAGAATTGTCTTTTTCATAGTTTCCAATGCCTACTGTAATTAAACACTAAGTCCTTGTTATTCCCTGTGTTAGCGATGTTCTTTGCATCACTATGGCGCCGAGACTATCACCGGGTTTTCGAATCCGCAATGAAAAAACTTGGAACTTTTTATGAAAACCATAGTCACAGGGAAAAATTTGTGAGCTGAATCTCACAATGTTTTCCCCATCAGGGAAAACGTTTACAGCGATACTCTCTGCCTGAATCCCTCTTTTTTGGTGGTTTATTGCAACCCCATGTTCCCTCATAACATATGTGCAAAGCCGGGGCTGACCCGACTGCTTCTCCCCTGCCTCGACCCGGGCCGCCTGTTGCGGGTATCCTGTTGCCATCCACACCGACACGGCCACACCTTCTTTATGCTATCGACTCGCCTCAAAGCCACCATCCGCAATACCTATCGCCAGATTGCCGATGGTTTACCCGGTTTTGTGCCGCGCAAGGAGCAGAATTTCCTGGTTGCCGAAATCGCCAAGACCCTGACGGGAGAATATGACAGGAGTCGCCGCATCCTGGTGGCCGAGGCTGGCACCGGCATCGGCAAGTCCCTCTCCTATGCCCAGGGGGCCATACCAGTGGCACGGCTGACCCAGAAGAAGCTGGTGATCTCCACCGCCACCGTGGCCCTGCAGGAGCAGCTCATCCACAAGGATCTTCCCTTTTATCACCGTCACAGCGAGCTGCCGTTTCGTTTCATGCTGGTCAAGGGGCGCCAGCGCTTCTGCTGCGAGCACCTGCTGGAGCAAGCGGCAAACGGCAGCGAGATGGCCAATTTCGAACTCGACTTCGGCGCATTGAGCAAACACAAGCCATCGGATGCTGACAAGGCGTGCTACCAGGGGCTGTGGCAGGCCTACACCGAAGGCAAGTGGGACGGGGATCGGGACAACTGGCCCAAACCCATTCCGGACCCGTGCTGGGATCGCATCGCCGCCGACCGCCACACCTGCAACAAGGCCCTGAGCCACCATCAGCACTGCCCCTTCCACCGCGCCCGCAACGACATGGACGCAGCAGATGTGCTGGTGGTCAACCACGCCCTGCTGCTCTCCGACCTCACCATGGGGGGCGGCATCATATTGCCGCCGCCGGACGAGTGCATCTATGTGCTGGACGAAGCCCATCACCTGCCCACCATCGCCCGGGATCACGGCGCCGCCAGCGCCAGTATCAAGGGATCCCGCCGCTGGCTGGAAAAGCTGGTGCAAAGCGCGGGCAAGCTGGCCAGGACGCTGAACAAGGAGAGCCTCCTCGACCCCCAGCTCAAACTGCAGGATGCCCTGGCCTCTCTCCAGCCGGATCTCAAGGCCCTCGAGCAGTGGCTCACCAGCAATGACCACCTCTTTGGCGGCGAGCCCCACCACAGATTCGCCGATGGGGTGCTGCCGGATCCCCTGCCCATGCTGGCGGAAAACCTCAAGGAGGCGAGCAAGAAGGCACTGAGGGCGCTGGACAGAATGCAGGGGGCCATCGGCGAGGCGCTCAAGGATGGCGAAATTCGTCGCAAGGAGGCCGAGCCTCTGCTGGCGGAGAGCGGTTTTCACCTGCAGCGGCTCGAGAGCTTCTGCGCCCTCTGGGAGATGCTGAGCCGCCATGTTCCCACCGGCAAGACGCCCCTCGCCCGCTGGATGGCCAGAAGCGAGGACGGGGACATCTGGCTGCACGCCTCCCCCATCGAGGTGGGGTATCTGCTGGAGGAGTGGCTCTGGTCCCGCTGTCTCGGGGCCGTGCTGGTGTCAGCGACCCTCACCGCCCTCTCCTCCTTCAGCTATTTTCGCCACCAGGTAGGGCTCAAGGAGCATGACGGCACCCGCTATCTGCGGCTGCGCTCCCCCTTCGACTACCACAAGGCCGAACTCTATCTGCCCAAGATGGCCCATGAACCCAGTGCCCCCGCCTTCACCCAGGAGTTGATCGATACCCTGCCCCGCCTGCTGGCAGGCAAGGAGGCCAGCCTGGTGCTCTTCTCCTCCTATCGCCAGATGAACGAGGTGGCGGTGGGGCTGCGGGCCAAGGGGATGTCGCTCCTGGTACAGGGGGAAGCGTCCCGCAGCGCCCTGCTCCTCCTGCACAAACAGAAGTGCGACGGCGGACAGGCCAGCATCCTCTTTGGCACCGGCAGCTTCTCGGAAGGGCTGGATCTGCCCGGCCACTACCTCACCAACCTGGTGATCACCAAGCTCCCCTTCGCGGTGCCCAACTCCCCCGTGGAAGAGGCGACCGCCGAGTGGATAGAGCAGCGCGGCGGCAACCCCTTCCTGCAACTGACGGTGCCGGAGGCGTCGCGCAAGCTCATCCAGGCCTGTGGCCGCCTCATCCGAAAAGAGGCGGATAGGGGGCGGGTCACCATCCTGGACCGGCGCCTGCTGACCAAGCGCTACGGCAAGGGGCTGCTGGACGCCCTCCCCCCCTTCACCCGACGCATCGAGTGATACGGCTGAGCCCGCCATGCACTCCCCTGTCCCTCATGTCAGGAGGGGGCAGGAAGATAGAAGAGCACGCTGCCCGCAGGGCTCGGGGCAGCGGGATCCACACCCCGCACACCGGATGGCGCCATAAACGGCTATTGCCGCTGTGGGGTAAACCTGTAAAAATGACCCCCTATTTTTCAGTGGGCAATTGCCTGACTGTTCAAGGAGATGAAATGAAACTGACTGTTCTGGTACCGGCCCTGGCTGGTCTGTTGTGGGCAGGTAGCGCCCTGGCCGCTAGCCAACTGGAAATTACGAATCCCTATGTCATCCAGCTGCTCGATGGCGAACCCGTCAACCCCCAGCTGCTCGATAAAGCCACCGTCTTCTCCCTGGAGCCCGGCAGGCACCAGGTCGTGGTCGCCTTCGAAGGCAACTACTCCAGCCGCAGTGAAACCAAGCTGGTCACCGCCGAGCCCCTGGTGATCAACTTCACCGCCGCCGACAACCAGCAACTCTTCCTCGACTTCAAGAAGCCCCGCAAGGAAGAAGAAGCCAAGCGTTTCGTCAAGGAACAGAACGTCGTTCTGAAAGACAAATCCACCGGCCAGGTTCTGAAATCCGAGCAGTTCGTCATGCCGACCGTGGGTGGCTTCCAGCTGACCCGTGACTATCAGCAGGAGCTGCTGAAGATGGGCAAGGCCTTCAACCAGCCCAAGACCGTTTCCGTCTCCACCGCCGCCGTGATGGCTGCCGCCAGCGCACCGGTGGAAGTGGCCCCGAGCAAGGCCATGAGCAACCCGGAAGCCCTGACCCAGCTGCAGAGCTGGTACAACAAGGCCGATGCGGAGACCCGCAAAGCCTTCCAGATCTGGGTGATCCAGCAGCAGTAAGGCGCATCGCACGCCTGCATCGAGGGGAGCCTGGCTCCCCTTTTTCATACCCGTTCATGGCCGATGCTTCATGTCACTGCGCATCTTCTATCACCCCCACTACTCCGCCCTGACGCTGCCCGAGCGTCACCGCTTCCCCCTGGCCAAGTACCAGGCGCTGTTTGAACGCCTCGCCGCCCTCGACTATCCGCTGGCACAGGCCGCCCCTGCCAGCCGTGAGCAGATAGAGAAGGTGCACGATGCGGCCTATGTACAGGCCGCCCTCGCCGGCACCCTCGATGAAGGGGCCATTCGCCGGCTCGGCTTTCCCTGGTCTCCCCTGCTGATAGAACGTACCCTGCACTCGGTCGGCGCCACCCTGGCCGCCAGCCGCCACGCCCTTGCGCAGGGCTGCGGACTGCAGATCTCCGGCGGCTACCACCACGCCCACCGGGGGTTTGGCAGCGGCTTCTGCCTCTTCAACGATCTGGTGATCGCGGCGCGAACCTGCCTGGACGAAGGACTCTGCGAGCGGGTACTGATCGTGGATCTCGATGTCCATCAGGGAGATGGCAGCGCTGCCCTGTGCACGGGCAGCCGTGACATCATCACTCTCTCCCTGCACGGGGAACACAACTTCCCCCGCCACAAGCCGGCCTCCCATCTGGACTTTCCCCTGCCAAGCGGCATGGAGGACGACGCCTATCTCGAGACCCTGGACCAGGCCCTCGCCCTGGCTCATCGCCTCTACGCCCCCGACTTCATCCTCTATCAGGCCGGGGTGGATGTGCACCGGGACGACGAGCTGGGCTACCTCTCCCTGAGCGACTCCGGCGTGCGCCAGCGCGATGCCATGGTCTTTGACTCTGCGCTTCGCCACGGGCTGCCCATCACCGCCGTACCGGGAGGGGGTTACCGGCGAGACTGGCAGAAGTTGATCCCGCTGCACCTCTCGCTCTTTGAAGTAGCAAGGCACCGGTTTGGTTGAGCGGCACCACCCGGCCCATGATGAAAAAAGGCGACCCTTGGGTCGCCTCTTCTATATCCAGTGCGCAGGGATGATGACGCCGTCTGCCCTCAGGCATGGGCCATCGGCGTCGGGTGCTCGCCCATCTTGCGCAGCAGCATCAGCAGATAGACAAGGGAGACCCCGGCAATCACCATGAACAGCAGATGATCCGAGTAGTGCTGCATCAGGAGCGCGGTCAGGGTCGGCCCGAGCAGGCTGCCGATGGTGTAACTCAGCAGCAGCGCCTGGTTCATGGCCACCAGTTGATGCTGCTCGACCTTCTCGCAGGCCCAGGCCATGGCCACCGGATAGAGCGTGAAGCCCGCGGCCCCCAGAATGAACAGCGTCGGTCCCATGGCCGCGTTGCCGAGCATCGCCATGGCCCCCAGGATCACCACCAGCACCTGTACCCGCAGCACCGGCAGGCGCCCGAAACGATCCGCCAGACGCCCCACCGGCCATTGCCCCAGGATGCCGGCGCTCACCATCACCGCCATCCAGTAGCCGATGGCCCCGTCGCTCACCCCCTGGTGGTTCAGATAGAGCGGCATCAGACCATAAAGCACCCCCAGCACGATGCCGGAGAGGATGCAGCCGTTCACCCCCAGACGCGCCTGACGCAGGCGCAGCATCGGCCAGACCGGAGTCCTGGCCTGGTGGTTGCCTGACGGACTGGCGATGCGGGTGAACAAGAGCGGCAGCATGGCCGTCAACACCAGGGCAATCACCCAGGGCAGCACCGCCATCAGCGACGTCGGCACCTTGCTCACCAGCAGTTGCCCAAGCACGGTGCCCACGTAATAGACCATCATGTAGGCGGCCAGCAGGCGACCCCGATTGCGGGCGTTGCCGCTGCACATCAGCGCGCTCTCCACCACCACCCAGATCATGGCGCAGCCGACCCCGGCGATGAATCGCCAGGCGAGCCAGCTCCAGAACGCCAGGGTAATGCCGAGCCCGACGCAGCCTGCGGCAAAGAGCGCACTGGCCAGGTAGTAACTGCGATTGAAGCCGCAGCGGGCGATGAGTCTGCCCGCCAGCAGGGTTCCCAGCAGGTTGCCGGTGAAATAGGAGGAGCCGACCATGCCGACCTGCCAGGTGGGCAGATGCTCATGGGCGAGCCAGAGCGGCACCAGGGTATTCAATACCGCGATGGCCAGGGTCAGCAACAGCAGGCCACAGAGCAGGAGCAGCACCGGGCGGGAGTATGTGGTCATGGATAGAACCGTGGGGAGAGGCAAAATGCGAGCGCATCATGCCACCGCCTGTGCCTTTGTCAATCGGCACTGAGGCCGGGTCGCAAGGTTTTTCTGCCCACCGTGATGGCAACGCGGCAAGGCCCTCCCCTGACGGGAGCCTCATCCCCTTGATTGGCCGGCACGTTGGTCATGATGAGGGGAAGCGGGCCGTTGAACATCGACCCTCACGCCAGAGGCCGAGGCCATGACAAGAAGAGGCGGCCCAGGGCCGCCTCTTCTTTCTATCAAGCACAACCTATTGTGCACAACGCCGGTCAGCGCTGACGCTTTTTGGCGTACTTGCGACGAGCCCGGGCCTGGCGCTCCTCTTCCCGCTCCGCCTTCTCCCTGGCTTTCTGCTCAGCCTCGGCCTGGGCTTCCACTATCTCGACGCTCACCATCTCTGGCGTCTCCAGAGAGATCCGCCCCAGCATGCCGGACCGGAATTCATTGACCAGGATTTCCGAGGCCTTGTGCAGATCCGCAAGCCCCCCCTTGCGCATGAAGCCGCGCTGACGGGCAATGAGATCCAGCAGCTCGATCTCGGTCTCCGGCAGCTCGCTCAGCTGGTAGCGTGCCTTGATGCGCTCCGGATAGGCCTTGATGAAGTAATCGGCGGCAAACATGGCGATGTCGGCGTAATCGAAGACGGTATCCTTGATGGCCGCCGTGATCGCCAGTCGATAACCGCAGGAGGGCGGGTTGAGCTTGGGCCACAGGAAGCCAGGGGTGTCCGTCAGGATGACGTGGTTGTCGAGCTTGATCCGCTGCTGGGACTTGGTCACCCCCGCCTCGTTGCCGGTCTTGGCGATGATGCGCCCCGCCAGGGTGTTGATCAGGGTGGACTTGCCCACGTTGGGGATGCCCATGATCATGGCGCGCACCCCGCGCAGCTCGAAGTTGCGCTCCGGCAGCATCTCGTGGCACAGGGTCAGCAGTTGCTTGATCTTCTCCGGCTCCTGCTGGGTCAGGGGCAGTGCCTTGATCCCCTTTTCCTGCTCCATGTGGGCCACCCACAGCTCGGTGATCTCGGGGTCGGCAAGGTCTGCCTTGTTGAGCACCTTGATCACCGGCGTCTCCCCGCGCAGCTCCGGCACCAGGGGGTTCTCGCTGGAGAAGGGGATGCGGGCGTCGAGCATCTCGATGATGACATCGACCTGGGGCATGACCTCTGCAATCTCTTTGCGGGCCTTGTGCATGTGGCCGGGGAACCAGTTGATGGACATATCCGTTACTCTCTCATTGGCATGCGGTCCCCTCTCGGGGCTGCGGGCGCTCGGGGTTGCGGGTGCGTGGTGATGCGCCAGACCGCTGGCACTCATCGCAAGGGGGCGCATTTTACCTGCTGCGGCCCCGATTTGACAGGCTATTCTGGCCGGGTGTTGTCACCCGGGTGGCCGGATGCCCGCCACGCCACCGGGAGGTGAGTGGCAAAACACAATCAACATAACCCATTGATATAAGATAACATTTACAAGGCGCTTTCACCGCATTGTCATCTCTCTTCACTAAAAGTGTCATCTGCCCCCTCTAGGCTGCGCTCAGGTTTCACAAGGAGCGAACCCCAATGAGAAAGATGGCAGGACTTGCAGTGATGATAGGCGCCGCCCTGGCCGCCGGCTGCAACTCCAACAACGACAGCAACACCCCGGAACCCAGCGCCAAGAACGTGATCTTCTTCCTCGGCGACGGCATGGGTCTCAACACCCTGACCGCCTCCCGGATCTATGGCGTCGGCGAAGAGGGCAGCCTCACCATCGACACCCTGCCGGAAACGGCCTTCATCAAGACCTTCTCCCACGATGCCCAGGTGACCGACTCGGCCCCCTCCATGGCGGCCTACATGACCGGGGTCAAGAGCAACAACGGCGTCATCAGCATGGACAGCGACGCCACCCAGGAGAGCGATTGCAGCCAGAGCGGCGGCAAAGCGGTGACCACCCTGCTGGAGCTGGCCAAGGCCGATGGCCGTGGCACCGGCGTGGTCACCACCACCCGGGTCACCCACGCCACCCCGGCCGCCACCTATGCCCATATCTGCAACCGGGATCTGGAGGCTGATATCGCCGTCCAGATGGTGCCGGGGGGCAGCGGTTACAACAGCGCCCTGAAGGAGGGGCTGGATGTGGTGCTCGGCGGCGGCAGCGGCTTCTTCCTGCCCAGCGCCGACAAGGGCAAGCGGACCGATGGCCGCAACCTCATCGACGAGATGAAGGCGAAGGGCTATCAGTTTGCCGCCACCCTGGACGAGCTGAACCAGGCCGATGCGAGCAAGCCGCTGCTGGGCCTGTTTGGCTCAAGCCACATGAAATATGACCTGGACCGGCCCGCCAGCGAGCCGTCACTGGCCCAGATGACCCTGGCTGCCATCAAGCAGCTCAAGGACAAAGAGAAGGGCTACTTCCTGATGGTGGAAGGGGGGCGTATCGACCACGCCCTGCACGACACCAACGCCAAGCGCGCCCTGCAGGATACCCTCGCCTTCGACAACGCCATCCTGGCCGCCATCAATGAAGTGAAGAAAACCGATCCCGAGCTGAAAAACACCCTGATCGTGGTCACCGCCGACCATGACCACACGCTAGTCCTGAATGGTTATGCCAAGCGCACCGGCAAGACCACCGCAGGCAATGCGGGCGTGCTCGGGCTGGTGAAGAACTACGAGACCGGCGAGCCGAGCAAGGATAGCGATGGCATGCCCTACACCATCATCGGCTTTGGCAACGGCTACAACCGGGTGGACGGCCCGCGCAGCAGCGTGGCGGCCCTCGACGACGCCACCGCCTCCGCCGACGACTATCACCAGGAGGTGGTGGTCAAGGTGGGCGAGATAGGCAACGAGACCCACGGCGGTACCGACGTATTCCTCGGCGCCATCGGCCAGGGGGCGGAGCGCTTCCACGGCTCTCTCGACAACACCGCCGTGTTCGGCAAGATCAAGGCTGCGGCCAAGCTGTAAGGGATTATCAGGATGAACATCACCATGAAAAAGACGCTGGTCTGCACCGCCCTGCTCGGCACGCTTGGCGGCCTCTCCCAGGCGCACGCCGCCGATGCCAAGAACGTCATCCTCTTTATCGGTGACGGCATGGGCCCCACCGTGCTCACCGCCACCCGCCTGTTCAAGGTGGGGGAAGAGGGGGATCTCGAGATGATGAAACTGCCCCAGAGCGCGCGCATCAAGACCTTCTCCCACGATGCCCAGACCACGGACTCCGCCCCCTCCATGGCGGCCTACACCACCGGCGTCAAGATGAACAACGAGGTGATCGCCATGAGCAGCGACACCAGGGCCGTGGCACCGTCCAAGGATGCCAACGGCAACAAGGGCATCAACAACTGCACCAGCGACAACGGGAGCCCGGTGCCCACCCTTCTCGAGCTGGCCAAGGCAGCCGGCAAGTCGGTGGGTGCTGTCACGACCACGGAGCTCACCCATGCCACCCCGGCGGCCACCTATTCCCATATCTGCCACCGGGATGCGGCCTACGCCATCGCCGAGCAGGCGGTACCGGGCGGCGCCGGCTTCAACCAGGCGCTGGGGGATGGGGTCGATGTGCTGATGGGGGGCGGCGCCAACCACTGGACGCCCTACAGCGCCAGCAACAAGGGCGGCCGGGCCGACGGCCGGGATCTCACCGCCGAGCTGACCGCCCGGGGCTACCGCTATGTCACCACCAAGGATGAGCTCTCTGCCGTCAACTCGGGCAAGGTACTGGGGCTGTTCAGCACCAAGTCCCACCTCGACTACGAACTGGACCGCGTCGCCAAGGGGGCGGCCAGTACCCAGCCGTCCCTCTCCGAGATGACCGCCAAGGCGATCGATCTGCTCAGCCAGAACAGCCAGGGCTACTTCCTGATGGTGGAGGGGGGGCGTATCGACCACGCCCTGCACGCCACCAACGCCAAGCGATCCCTGACCGATGCGGTGGCGCTGGACGAGGCGGTCAAGACGGCCCTCGGCAAAGTGGATTTGAGCGATACCCTGATCGTGGTTACCGCCGACCACGACCACACCATGACCATCAACGGCTATTCAGCCAAGGGCAACAAGGTGCTGGATCTGGTCAAGAACGCCGATGGCTCGACCCAGAACGACGCGGACGGCAAGCCGTTCACTACTCTGGTATTCGGCAACGGCCCCAACCGCCAGGACCAGCGCCCCACCCTCACCAGCGATGAGGTGATGGCGGATGACTACCTGCAGGAGACCGGGGTCAAGCTCGGCTCCGAGACTCACGGCGGCGGCGATGTGATGCTGTTCGCGGGCGGCGCAGGCAGCAGCCAGTTCAAGGGCACCCTCGACAACACCCGGGTGTTCGGCAAGCTCAGGGAGGCCCTCGGCCTGTGATAAAGGTGCCCGGCACTGCGTCGGGCACCTTTTCCGTCGAGCGAGAGACGATGATGAAATATCTGCTTTCTTTATGGCTGCTGGGCAGCGCCCTCTCCTTCCCCCTCCTGGCCGACGAGGTGCCCGATCTGGCCGCCCGCATCCGCTACGTGGACAGGGTGACCGGCAGCGACGGCATCACCCGGGAGAGCCAGTGGCAGGAGAAGTGGCTGCGGGTCGGTGACCAGGTGTGGAGCCAGCGGCTCATTCCCGTTCCCCTGGCCCGTGCCTATCACGCCACCCACGATGCCCGCCCCGGCCACAAGCACTTCACACACCAGATGGCGGCGCGCTGGGTCACCCGCAGCGAGGGAGACGCACTCCAGTTGCGCTACGCCGATGCCTGGCACAACCAGCTGGTGGAGGTGCCGCAGGAGGAGTACGGCCAGGTGGCCTTCAAGCCGGAGTGGGCGCGGATCCGCCACCTCATCAACCCTTCCCTGCTAGAGGGAATGACCCCGCTGGATGAGGCTGCCCCCGACCAGGCGAACTGGTATGAGACCCGCGAAGGTCGCCAGCGCACCCGCATCCTCTGGTCGAGCCGCTGGCAGTTGCCCCTGGTGGTGGAGTCGGCAAGCCTCGACGGTTATCGCAGCTACCGGATGGAGGTGACGCTCAAACCGCTGCCAAAGACCCTCCCCTGGCAGCAACTGGCAGGGTACCAGACCCTGGATCTGCGGGATTTCTTCGACTGATCCCCCCAGGCGGCAATCGCCTGGCTGACATGGCTTAACGGGATGTTACACTCTCTGTACTCATCCCGGACCCGAACATCCATGCGCCTTGTTACTCTGCTTCTGCTGCTCTCCCCTCTGATCGTCTGCGCCTTTTCGGCCCGTGCCGTGGTCGTCGTGGCCGCAGACATTCCCCCCTATGTGATCCGCGCCCAGCAGGGTGCGCCGAGCGGCATGGCCATCGAGGTGCTGGAGGAGGCTGCCCGCCGCCTCGGGGAACCGCTCGAGATCGAGTTGATGCCGCTGGCTCGCGCCCTCAGCCAGGCCAGCCACCGCCCGGATGTCCTGTTGTTGCCCCCGGCCCGAAATCCCCAGCGCGAACCACTGTTTCTCTGGATTGCCCCCCTGCTGGAGGAGGCCTTCGTGCTGGTCAGCCATCGCCGTCACCATCCAGCGCCGCTCTCCATGAAGACGCTGCCTGGCCTCACCGTTGGCGTGATGCGTGGCTCCCATAGCCAGAGCCTGATCCAGCCGCTGACAGGAGTGACCCGGGAGCTGGTCACCGAGGAGGTCAGCAACGCCAGCAAGCTGGCGCGCGGCCGCATCCAGGCCTGGGCGGTGGCCTGGAACACCGCCCGTTACAACCAGCAGCGGGCGGGTCTGCCGCTCCCGGATCTGGTGCGGGGCGAGACCTTGCAGCAGAGCACCCTCTACCTGGCCGCCAGCCCCCGCTTCTCCCGCAGCGAGGCGCTGCGCTGGCGCCGGGTCATTCAGGAAATGAGGGAGGATGGCAGTCTCGCGCGCATCCTGCACCAGTACGATTACCAGGCTCCCTGATGAGAAAGTCAGCCCAATTGCCAAACCACCCCAGAATGGTTATGGTATCTCCATGAAAGCAATCATGATTTTTTCCAGTACGCTCACACCCCGCTGAGCCCCCGCCCTCGCCCCGCTGCGCGAGTCGCTCGGGGGCATCGCTTTTGCTGTCTGCTTATTACCCTTGCACCGTTTTTTGTCGACCAGTCTGCCCGTCATCCTGGTCCCTTCAGTCATTGATAAGGAAATACCCTATGAAACAGCCTCATCTCGTCATCTCCAGCCTGGATCTGGATCGCATCGAACAGCTGCTTGGCAACCACCCCCAGCACCTTGCCCTGCAAGAGGAACTGGATCGCGCCGAGATCCGCGAACCCGCCGACATGCCGCCGGACGTGGTGACCATGAACAGCACGGTGCGCTTCAAGATGCAAAACAGCGGCAACGACTTCTGCCTGACGCTGGTCTATCCAAAGGATGTACAGGGGGACGAATCGAAGATCTCCGTGCTGGCGCCAGTGGGCAGCGCCCTGCTGGGGCTCAAGGTGGGTGACAGCATCGCCTGGCCGGGGCCGGCCGGTCGCACCATCCAGGTGGAGATCCTGGAAGTGGTCTATCAGCCGGAACGCGCGGGGGAGCTGCACCGCTGACAGGCTGCCAGGCGGCCACTCTGGTCTGATGCGACCAGGTGGCTGACTCGGTATGCCTTTGTCCGGTCGGAGCCGACGGCCACCGGCCGGGCATGACCTGACGGGGGATCAGGCCCCCTGACAGATCCGGTTCTTGCCCTCCCGCTTGGCCTGATAGAGAGCGCGATCGGCCTGGCTGAACAGGGTGTCAAAGTGCCATTCGCGGGCGCTGGGCACCCACCCCAGGCTGGCCGTCACCCGGACCCCCTTCAGCCCCAGCGTTTCTATCCCCTGGCGGATCTGCTCGCAGCGCGCCTGCAGGGCCAGGGGGTCCCGCTCGGGCAACAGCAGCACAAACTCTTCCCCGCCGAAGCGGCTGGCCACCAGATCCCGCTGGTCGGCAAGATAGCGACCCACCGCCTCCAGCACCCTGTCCCCGGTCTCGTGACCGTGGCGATCGTTGATCTGCTTGAAGTCGTCGAGATCCAGCACCACCAGCGCCCCCTGCCTTGCCATCGTCACGCAGTGATCCATGAAGCCGCGCCGGTTCAGGAGGCCGGTCAGGGGATCCTGGCTGGCCTGTCGACGCAGGGCCAGGGCCCGGTACTGGGTACAGAGCAGCAGCACCCCGAAGGTCGACAGATAGTTGCCCATCAGCATGGAAAGGAAGGGGAGCACATTGACCGCATGCTGATCCATCAGGACCCGCACCTCGCCGCCGAGCAGGGCCCCCATGCGCACCAGATTGAAACCGTAGAGCAGGATGTTGACCACGGTGAACACCAGCACAGCGGGCAGATAGTCAGGGTAGCCATGGCGCCAGATGAGCCAGACAATCACCGCCCCCACCATCATGTAGCTCAGGCAGGCCAGCAGCACCCGGGGGGCCATCTTGTCGTTGAAGATGACGCTCCAGCAGAGGATCAGCAGGTAGACCAGCATGAAGAGGGTGAATGCCCGCCAGTTTGGCGGCTCCCCGAAGAAGCGCTGGATGGCGAGTGGCATCAGGGCGAGGCAGAAGGTGATGAGCAGGTTGGCCAGCCAGATCCCCGCGATATGGGGGGCAAATGCCTGCATGAAGAAGAGCGATTGCGCCGCCAGGGCGCAGAGGCTGGACCACCACCAGAGCCCGAGACCGGGTATTTCCCTGTGGGTCCACCAGATGATGGAGAGGGTGATGAATCCCAGGCTGTAGCCCCCGAGGGCCATCAGCATCAGGGTAAATACGTCCAGATTGAGCAGAATTGAGGCGTCCATTCCCGAACCTTCCAATGGGGATGGCTGAGTATATGGGAAGCCCATGACAAGACACAGAGGGAGCCTATGGGCCGGGCAAAAATATTTGCCCGACTCGCACGCCTCATTCCCCGTGAAGCGTGCCGGACAACGCCCTGTCTGTGCCCGGATTTTCCACCGAGACGGCCACCGGATATTTTGCACTTGAACCGGCGCCATTAGATAGATATGTTGTTTTCATGTGGTTTTATGAGTCACCACGAGGGATAAAAGTCTCCATAACTTATTGAGTCTTCTGGCACAAACAGGTTTTGGTACATTTTTCATCCAACGAACCATTCATAGAATCTCATATGGGGCTTTTGCCCCGACCAAGACAATAATCCTGTCTTGCCTGCTGCCGGATGCAGCAGTCTCTTGTGCCATGGAGTCGCACGGGAGCAGGTTCAAGGCCGACCACATTTACGACAGAGACGTCATTTATGATCAAAAAACTCATTCTTTCTACCCTGCTGCTGTGCGGGCTGGCCAACGCCGCGCCCACTTCCACCCTGGATGCCGTGCTGGAGCGCGGTGTGCTGCGGGTCGGCTTCGATGCCGGCTATCAACCCTTCGAGATGACCAACAAGCAGGGCCAGTACATCGGCTTTGACGTGGATCTCGCCAAGATGGTCGCCAAGGAGATGGGCGTGAAGGTGGAGTTCGTCAACACCGCCTGGGATGGCATCATCCCCGCGCTCCTGACCGACAAGTTCGACGTCATCATGGGCGGCATGACCGTCACTCCCCAGCGCAACCTGCGCGTGAACTTTGCCGATCCCTACATCGTCGTCGGCCAGACCATCGTGCTTCGCAAGGACAAGGCGGGCGAAATCAAATCCTTCCAGGACCTCAACGATCCCAAATACAAGATCGCGGTCAAACTTGGCACCACCGGCGAGCAAGCGGTCAAGCGCATGATCCCCAAAGCCACCCTGCTGCAGTTTGAAACCCAGGATGACGCCAAGCTGGAAGTGATCAACGGCAAGGTGGATGCCTTCGTCTACGACCTGCCCTACAACGCCATCTTCGCGTCCCAGAACCAGGGCGCCGTGGTGCACCTCGACAAGCCGTTCACCTTCGAGCCGCTGGCCTGGGCCATCCGCAAAGGGGATCAGGACACCCTCAACTGGTTCAACAACTACCTGCGCCAGATCAAGGGCGACGGCAGCTACGACCGTCTCTACAAGAAGTGGTTTGAATCCACCGCCTGGCTGAACCAGCTCAAATAACCTCTCAAAGGGGCGGCATGCCGCCCCTTCACGCAGACTCCCCACACGATAACGACAAAAGAGGTTGTGACAGTGATCAACCCCAAACTCACAAGACAGATGGAAAAACAGCCCAATCAGCTGCTCTGGCACGGGATCTTCCTGATGCTGGTGCTGGCCGCCATTTTCGGCATCTACAAGGCCGTGCAGGCAGTGGATTACACCTGGCGCTGGGAACGCATTCCCCAGTACATCGCCTATCAGGCAGAACAGAAACACTATGCCGAGTTTGACGGCACCGTGGTGGCGGACAAGGGACAGCTCTTCCTGCAAGACGATCTCGACCCCAGCCGCCGTCAGGCCATCGCTCCCAAGGGCTCCCAGCTGGCTGAAGGGGATACCGTCTTCCTCGGCGATACCCTGGATGTGCAACTGAGCTGGACCGCCGGCCCCATCGCCTGGGGCGTCTGGGTCACGGTCAAGCTCTCCCTGGTGGCGGGCATCTTCGCCATCCTGCTTGGCACCCTGGCCGGGCTCGCCCGCCTTTCCCCCAATCCGGCCCTGCGCAACCTGGCCGTGACCTATGTGGAACTCATCCGTGGCACCCCGTTGCTGGTGCAGATCTTCATCGTCTATTTCTTTATCGGCACCGTGCTGAACCTCGACCGATTCACCGCTGGTGTGGCGGCGCTCGCGGTCTTCACCGGCGCCTACGTGGCGGAAATCGTGCGCGCCGGTATCAGCTCCATTCACAAGGGGCAGATGGAAGCGGGCAGAAGCCTTGGCATGACCTCGGCCCAGACCATGCGCTACGTCATCCTGCCCCAGGCCTTCAAACGGGTGCTGCCACCGCTCGCGGGCCAGTTCATCAACCTCATCAAGGACTCCTCTCTGGTCTCCGTCATCTCCATCACGGATCTCACCAAGGCAGGGCGCGAAGTGGTCAGCTCCACCTTCAGCCCGTTCGAGGTGTGGTTCACCGTGGCCCTGCTCTATCTGGTGCTGACCGGCACTCTCTCCTTCCTGGTGCGTCGTCTGGAGGTGAAATATGCGCGCAGCAACTGATCCCGTTATCAAGGCGCCATCGGTGTCGAAACGTTCTGCCATCACCGGCACTCCCTGCCCCTTACCGGTGCGTCGTCTGGAGGTGAACTATGCGCGCAGCAACTGATCCCATCATCAAGGCGACCGGTGTAGAGAAGTTCTACGGCACCGAGGTGCACGCCCTGAAAAACGTCAGCACCCAGGTGGCCGAAGGGGAAGTGGTGGTAATCGTGGGGCCGAGCGGCTCGGGCAAGTCCACCTTCCTGCGCACCCTCAACCAGCTGGAGACCATCAACGATGGCAATATCGTGGTCGACGGCATCAGCCTCACCGAACCCGGGGATGTCAACAAGCTGCGGGAAGAGGTGGGCATGGTGTTCCAGTCCTTCAATCTCTTCCCTCACCTGACGGTGCTGGACAACATCACCCTGGCCCCCCAGAAGGTGAGAGGACTCTCTCGCCAGGAGGCTGAGGAGCGGGCCAAGGCCCTGCTGCTCAAGGTCGGTCTCTCCAACAAGGCCCAGAGCTACCCCTCCCAGCTCTCCGGCGGCCAGCAGCAGCGGGTGGCCATCGCACGGGCGCTCGCCATGCAGCCGCGCATCATGCTGTTTGACGAGCCCACCAGCGCCCTCGACCCCGAAATGGTGGGAGAGGTGCTGGACGTCATGAAGGGGTTGGCCCGCGAAGGGATGACCATGGTGGTGGTGACCCACGAAATGGGCTTTGCCCGGGAAGTGGCGGACAGGGTGCTCTTCATGGAGAGCGGCGAGTTGCTGGTGGACGAGAAACCCGCCGACTTCTTCGACAATCCACCCTCCCCGCGCCTGCGCCAGTTCCTGAGCCAGGTACTCTGACGAGCGCACCGATATTGGCAATCCGGTAAAGGGGCAAACCCGGGCTCGATCAACCGCGCAGCGGTGTCATGCAAATCAAGAAGAGGGAGCCCAGGCTCCCTTTTTTGTTCCAGGTGGCTCGCCCCTAGAATCGATACATGCCCGTCAGTCCGGCGAAGTGCTGCTCGGGCAGCACCACGGGTGCCAGCAGCCAGCGATCCGTCCCATAGGCACCGGCGGCGGCCCCCAGCGCATTGGCCCCCGCATCCAGGGCGGAGAAGGGCCCCTGACCACTGGCCCGCTCGATCAGCTCTGCGGCGATGCCGATGCCGGTCGAGATGCCAAAACCAATCCAGCCCCTGTGCTCCCGATAGCCATAGTGATCCGCGATGGCCGTAAAGCCCGCCCCCATGGCCGCACCACCGACAACATGGCTCAACTCGCTGTTGAAACTGTCATTGGCCATCGCACTCGCACTGAGCAGGCCGAGCATGAGACAAACAGGCGTCCCGTTCATTTTCTCTCCCTCCCAAGGTACTGCCGCTTGCGGTAGATGCCGCGCGCGCTCCTTCTTCAGTGTAAACAGGGAGGGCAAGGCCGGGCCGCGTCAGACAGGAGGATCACCATCAAATGTTAATGAGTTTTTAACATCATCCGGTATGCTGACATCCAACTGGTCCAACCGGATGGCTCACATGGATGTGCAACTGCTCCTGCTCTACCTCTCGCCCCTCTTTCTGGTTTTCATCGGCTGGGAGATGCTCTACCTGCGAAAACACGGCGCCGCCTATCCCACGGCGGGCTACCAGTGGAAGGATCTCTTCGCCAATGCCACCCTGGCACTGATGCATCAGGGGGGCGATGCCCTGGCCGCCATTGCCATCGCCTATCTCTATGACACCCTCTGGGGCTGGCGACTATTCGATATCGAACTGAACCTCTGGAGCCTCTTGCTGCTCTTTCTGTTGCAGGATCTCTGCTACTGGCTGTTCCACTTCGCGAGCCACCATGTGCGCTGGCTGTGGGCCTCCCACGTGGTGCACCACAGCTCGGAGCGGCTCAACCTCTCCACCGCCTTTCGCCAGAGCCTGATGTACCCGGTCTCCGGCATGTGGCTGTTCTGGATCCCCATGATCCTCATCGGCTTTCCCCCCGAGGCGGTGGTGGCCACCGTGCTCTTGAGCCTGGGTTTTCAGTTCTTCGTCCACACCCAGGTGGTGGGCAAGCTGGGCAAACTTGAATGGATCTTCAACACCCCCTCCCACCACAGGGTGCACCACGCCAGCAACGCCAGATACATCGATCGCAACTTCGCCGGCGTGCTCATCATCTGGGACCGGCTGTTTGGCACCTTCGTGGAAGAAGACTTGGGCGAGCCGTGCCGTTTCGGCATCACCAAGCCAATCCACAGCTTCAACCCCCTCACCCTCACCTTCCACGAGTGGCGCGACATGCTGCAAGAGGCCCGGGGCCTCCCCTGGCGGCAAAAGCTCGCCGTGCTGTTTGGCAAACCGGCGGGCCCCACCAGCGGTTGACCCACCGACCAAGATAAAAAAGAGCGCCCAGGGGCGCTCTTTTTCATGACAGGGACAACCCCCAGGTCAGACGTGAACGAAGGACCAGACGGCGGGGATCAGGCTCAGCAGCGTCACCCCGGCCAGCAGCCGTTCGCGACCGCTGAGCCGCTGTTCGGCGCCGAGCTGGCGACGGCTGTAGAGAAACAGCAGCAGACCCGGCCCGTAGAGCAGAAGCGACAGCAGCAGGTACTCCACCCCGGCGGCGTAGAGCAGCCAGAAACCATAACCGCTCGACACCAGCGCCACCACCTGCATCAGGCCGCGGCCCTGCCCACCCTTGCCACTGAAGACCAGTTTGAGCAGGAAGAGGCCGATGAGCAGGTAGGGCACCAGGATCATGGAGGTGGAGATGAGCAGCAGGTTGGTGTACCCCTTGCCAAGCAACCACACCAGCAGCAAGCAGCCCTGCACGGTCAGGCTGGTGAGCCAGAGCGAGGCGATGGGGGTGCCGTTGCGGTTCTCGCGCCGGAAGATGGCCGGGAAGGCCCCGTGACGCGCCGCGCTGAACGGCACCTCGGCCGAGAAGAGGGTCCAGCTCACGTAGGAGGCGAGCACCGACACGATGAGGCCGGCGCTGATGAGCAACTTGCCCCAGGAACCGGTCATCTGGGCCATCAATCCCGCCATGGAGGGGTTAGGTAGGGCCGCAAGCTCCGGGCGGCTCAATATTCCGAGCGCCAGCACCGAGATGAGCACATAGAGCAGCAGCGCCAGCACCACACCGAGCACGGTGGCGGTGCCCACGTCCTGCTTGTTTCTCGCCCGGGCCGAGAGCACCGCTGCCCCTTCGATGCCGGTGAAGACCCAGAGGGTGATGAGCATGGTGTTGCGCACCTGCTCGGAGACCGGTACCGCCAGGGTGCTGCCCTCCTGATCCGCCGCAAAGGTGACCGGATCGAACCAGTAGCAGGCGAACAGGATGAACAGCAGCAGCGGCAGGCTCTTGGCCAGGGTCGCCACTAGGTTGAACAGCGCCGCCTGCTGCACGCCGCGGGCCACCAGCAGGTGCACCGCCCAGAGGATGCAGGACTCGCCGACAAAAGCTGCCAATGTGTTGCCCTCGCCAAACCAGACCCGCTCCGGCGTGTCGACGAAGCTGCCCAGCGCAGCGAAGGCGATCACCAGATAACCCACCACGCCGATGGTGGCACAGAGCCAGTATCCCCAGGCGGAGAAGAACCCCACCAGCTCGCCAAAGCCGGCCCGGGCATAGCTGTAGATGCCGCCGTCGAGCTCGGGTTTGAGCCGCGACAGGTAAAGGAAGCTCATGGCCAGCGCCAGTATGCCGACCCCGGTGACGGCCCAGCCGATCAGCACGGCGCGAGCACCCGCCACATCGGCCATGTTCTGGGGCAGGCTGAAGATGCCGGCCCCCACCATGGAGCTGAACACCAGCGCAGTGAGGGACCAGAGCCCGATCTTGCTCTCTTTCATGGGCGCTCCTTAACGCAGCCGGCTGGCCAGCGCCTCGATGTGTTCCGGGCCGATGCCGCAGCAGCCGCCGATGAGGTTTGCCCCGGCTCTGCGCCAGCGCTCGGCCCAGCCGAGGTAATCCAGCGGCCCCAGATCGCCGCGGATCTCGTCCAGACCGTCATTGGCAGTCGCCTCCTTGGGCTGGGGCGGGAAGGCGTTGGCATAGGCGCCGAGGCGAACGTCGGTGCGCCCCTGAACCTGCAACGCGGCGACGGCCACCTTGAGCGCCCCTTCAATCACCTCGGGCTGGCAGCAGTTGAACAGGATGGCATCCACCCCGGCCGACGCCAACGCGGTCACGGCATCCGCCACCCGCTCGCCGGAGCGCAGGGTGGGCTCGCTGCCCGGCGCCTCGTCTTCCAGAGTAAAGGAGACCCAGAACGGCTTGCCGTCCTGTGGCAACAGGGCCTTGAGGGCCAGGGGCTCGGCGATGAGGCTCATGGTCTCCGCCAGCCAGAGATCCACATGGGGTGACAGGGCACGGATAAGCGGTGTCGCCAGCTCGCTCACCCGCTCGGCCTGATAGAGGTCCGCACGATAGGAGCCAAAGAGCGGCGGCAAGGAGCCGGCCACCTTGACGGCTCCCCCCTGCTCGTCGGCCACGTCTCGGGCCAGTTGCCCGGCCAGAGCCGCAAGTGCCTCCCCTTGGGCGGCAAAGCGCGCCTCGCCGATATGGAAGGGCACCAGGGCATAGCTGTTGGTGGTGATCACCCGGGCACCGCTCGTCGCATAGGCCTGGTGTACCTCGCGCACCGTCTCGGGCGCTTCCATCAACGCCAGCGCCGACCACTCCGGTTGACGGAACGGCGCACCACGCCGCGCCAGTTCACGGCCCATACCGCCATCGAGTACCCACAAATCCTGCTTGTCCATCTCTGTCTCTCTGCGTCTCCCCGCCATGACGGGTGTTTATTGTGTGAAACCACATTAAGCCATCAAAACATCTAGACGGCTAGAAATCCCAAATATCATGACCCAAAGTAGAACAAGAGGCAATCGGGGGCTACGAACAAATCCGGGCAAGCTCAGGATGATGGCGGCAAAGGGAGATCTCCCCGGCACAGGCATCACCAGGCCAGGCACTGAAACGACAAGAGGCCACCCCGGGGGGTGACCTCTTGTGAAACAGGGGATCAAGGCGGGCACAGCCGCCGATAACCAGGGGACTCAGCGCCCGGCCAGCACCCGCTTGGTCTGCTTGACCCAGTCGGAGACCCGACCCTGCTGGGGATAGCCCTGCCAGATCTGCTCCCACTGGGCGGGGCTGAGCGGGAGGCCCAGCCGACGCTGCACCCCGGCATAGAGGTAGTCGTGGGCCGTGGTGCGTGCCTGGGCCGAGGTGAGGAACTTGGCAACAGGGTCGGTGAGACGTACGTCCCGCATGCCGAGCAGCGGATAGTCGCTGTGCACCGCCGCCAGCATGGTCTCGCGCATGGCGGATTCGATGTAACCCCGGGCAAACAGGGCGGTGACCGATTCAAGCGACCCTTGATCCGGGCCGTGATACTCCTCGTCGAACACCGGGCTGGGCTCTGCCACGGCGCTTTGCACCACCGCATCGGGATCCTGCTGCGGGACCACCACAGCAGGCTCGGGGGTAACGGGTTTGGCAGGCGTCACCGGCTTGCGCGGTGCGCTCTGGCTGCAGGCACCCAGTGCCAGGGCGAGCGCCACACAGGCCAGCGCACGGGAATGAGTCTTCATCTTCATGATTGCTAACGAACTCCTTTAGGATTCCTGAGCGGGCTTCTCATTGCTCGCAGGTTCTACCCGGGTGACCAGCAACTGGTCAATCTTGTAACTGTCGATGTCCACCACTTCGAACTTGTAACCGGCATATTTGACCGAGTCGGTGCGCTTGGGGATCTTGCGCAGCATGTACATGATGAAACCGGCGATGGTCTCGTAGTTCTGGTTTTCCGGGAACTCCTCGATGTCGAAGGCGCGCATCACGTCGGAGATGGGGGTCACCCCGTCCACCAGCCAGGAGTTCTCGTCCCGCTGGACGATCTGCTCTTCCACCACGTGGGTGGCCCACTCCCCCATGACGGTACTCATCAGGTCATTCATGGTGACAATGCCCACCACCAGGGCGTATTCGTTCATCACCACCGCAAAATCGCCACGATGGTTCTTGAAGTACTCCATCGCCTCGTAGAGGTTGAGGGTGTCGGGAATGATGATGACGTTCTGCACCAGGGAGCCGCTGTTGAGATCGATGCTCTGGCCGCTGATGACGCGGATCAGCAGCTCCTTGGCATCCACGAACCCCTTGATGCTGTCGAGGTTGTGGTCGCACACCAGGAACTTGTTGTGGGGGTGCTCGGCGATCTTCGCCTTGATGCTCTCCTCCCCCTCTTGCAGGGTGAAGTAGATGAGGCTCTCCCGCGCCGTCATGGCGGAAGTGACACCCAAGGACTGGAGCTCGAACACGTTCTCGATGAGCTGATGCTCCTCGCGCTGGATGACACCGGCTTCGGCACCTGCATCCATCACCGCATAAATATCGTCGGAGGTGATCTCGTCGTTGCGCACCATGGAGATGCGCATCAGCCGGAACAGGCCGTTGGCCATGCCGTTGAACAGCCACACCAGTGGCATCAGCAAGGTGACGCACAGCATCATGGGACGCACCACCACCACGGCGATCCGCTCGGGCATGGTCATGGCAAGGCGCTTGGGCATCAGGTCCGCTATCAGGATGAACATGCCGGTGACGAAGACGAACGAGGCCGCAGAGCTGATCTGGCCAAGCCAGGGCCCCTGATAGAACTCGGAGATAAACGCCTTGATGGCCGGGTTCAGGGCGGATTCCCCCAGGATACCGCCCAGGATGGCGACGGTGTTGAGGCCTATCTGCACCACGGTAAAGAAGTTGCCCGGCTGGGCCTGCAATGCCAGCACCTTCTCGGCGTGGCGGTTGCCCTCGTCGGCCATCACCTGCAACTTGATCTTGCGGGAGGCGGCAAGGGAGATCTCGGAGAGTGAGAAGAACACGCTGCCGGCGACCAGCAGCATCAGAAAGAACAAACTATCGGCAAAACTCATGATTAACCTATTGCTACAGCCGCCTTAGCACAAGACGGCAAACTGGGCCCGGGAAACCGGACCGTGACTCCATCCGGGACTCACACAGGGGCCATATTCTAGCAGAAAAGCGCCCGCTGGGTGGCGTTATCTTGAACTGCCGTGCCATGCAATGAAAAAGGCGCTCAAAGCGCCTTTTTATTCAATCAGGGCTGGATTCCCGTCGTGCAGCCGCGACGGGAGCTCCACCCAAGGCGCCCGATCAGCCCTTGCCCAGCAGATCGCTCAGGTCATCGGCCTTGGTGTGGCGCACATCCTTGCCCTTGACGTAGTAGACGATGTACTCGCAGATGTGCTGGCAGCGATCACCGACCCGCTCGATGGCCCGCGCCGCCCAGAGCACGTTGAGCACCTGGGGGATGGTGCGGGGATCTTCCATCATGTAGGTCATCAGCTCGCGGATGATGGACTCGTACTCCCGGTCCACCTTGTCATCTTCCTTGTAGACCGCCAGGGCGGCATCCAGATCCATGCGGGCGAAGGCGTCCAGCACGTCGTGGAGCATCTTGATGGTGCGACGCCCCATGTTCTCCAGCGACACCAGCGGTGGCTGGGGCTTGTTGGCGTTGTCGGTCAGCATGCGGGCAATCTTGTCCGCCACGTCGCCGATCCGCTCCAGATCCGTGATGGTCTTGATGATGGCCATCACCAGCCGCAGGTCGGACGCGGTGGGCTGACGCTTGGCGATGATGCGGGTGCACTCCTCGTCGATCGCCACTTCCATGGCGTTGACCTTGTGGTCGTTGGCCACGATCTTGCGCGCCGCATCCAGATCCTGGCCATGGATGGCGGCGATGGCGTCGGTGAGTTGCTTCTCCACCAGCCCCCCCATCACCAGTACCTGGTTGCGCACGCTCTCAAGCTCGGCATTGAACTGACCGGAGATGTGTTTGTTGAGGTTCATATTGTCCATACCAGTAATCCTTGTTGCTCCGATTATGCCTTAGCCGTTGAACTGACTGCCAATCTGTTTGTTGATGCTCATCTTGCTCATCTTGCTCATCTCAATCAGCGGCATCCCTTAGCCGTAACGACCGGTAATGTAGTCTTCGGTCTTCTTCTTGGCCGGGGTGGTGAAGATGGTGTTGGTATTCGAGTACTCGATGAGTTCCCCCATGTACATGAACGCGGTCTGATCCGAGACCCGCGCCGCCTGCTGCATGTTGTGGGTCACGATCACCACGGTGAACTGGCTCTTGAGCTCGTTGATGAGCTCCTCGATGGTGAGGGTGGAGATGGGGTCCAGCGCCGAGGTCGGTTCATCGAGCAGCAGCACTTCCGGCTCGATGGCGATGGCACGGGCAATCACCAGACGCTGCTGCTGACCGCCGGAGAGGCCGAAGGCGTTGTCATGCAGACGATCCTTCACTTCCTCCCACAGGGCAGCACCGCGCAGGGAACGCTCGGCGGCCTCGTCCAGGGTACGGCGGTCATTGATGCCCTGCAGACGCAGGCCGTAGACCACGTTCTCGTAGATGGACTTGGGGAAGGGGTTGGGGCGCTGGAACACCATGCCCACCTGACGGCGCAGGGCGGAGACATCCACGCTCTTGTCGTAGATGTTGTGGCCGTGCAGCTGGATCTCCCCCTCGATGCGGCAGATCTCCACCAGATCGTTCATCCGGTTGATGCAGCGCAGCAAAGTGGACTTGCCGCAACCGGACGGGCCGATGAAGGCGGTGACCTGACCCTTGGGGATCTTCATGTTGACGTTGAACAGCGCCTGCTTGTTGCCGTAGTACAGGTTGAGATCCTTCACCTCCAACGCAGTCTGCTCCGGGGTCAGGTTGAGCAGGTCGGTGGCGGTGTGCGGGGCCGAACTCGGTGTTACGTTGATCATCTGTTTACCTCAAATTCTCTTGGTGGCAGCGGGCAAACGTCTTGCCCGCTGCCGGAATATCTGGTTGGCAGGGAAGGTCCCTGCCCGTCTCTGTAATGGCTGGATTAATGTTCCAGCGACCGGAATTTCTCGCGCAGGTGGTTACGAATACCGATCGCCGTCAGGTTGAGGCCGACGATCACCGTCACCAGCAGGAAGGAGGTGGCGTAGACCAGAGGACGCGCCGCCTCGACGTTCGGGCTCTGGAAGCCCACGTCATAGATGTGGAAGCCCAGGTGCATGAACTTGCGCTCCACGTGCAGGTACGGGAAGTTGCCGTCCATCGGCAACGTGGGAGCAAGCTTCACCACCCCCACCAGCATTAGCGGCGCCACCTCGCCCGCCGCACGGGCGATGGCCAGGATAAGGCCGGTCATGATGGCCGGGCTGGCCATGGGCAGCACGATGCGCCAGAGGGTCTCGGCCTGGGTAGCACCCAGCGCCAGCGACCCCTGGCGAATGGTGCTCGGGATCCGGGCCAGCCCCTCTTCGGTGGAGACGATCACCACCGGCAGGGTCAGGATGGCCAGGGTCAGCGCCGACCAGATGACTCCGGGGGAGCCAAAGGTCGGGCTCGGCAGCGCTTCCGGGTAGAAGAGGCGGTCGATGCTGCCCCCCAGGGTGTAGACGAAAAAGCCCAGGCCAAACACGCCGTAGACGATGGAGGGCACCCCCGCCAGGTTGATCACCGCGATACGGATGATCTTGGTCAGGCTGTTCTTGCCCGCGTACTCGTGCAGGTAGACCGCCGCCACCACCCCGAGCGGGGTCACGATGATGGCCATCAGGATCACCATGAAGACGGTGCCGAAGATGGCCGGGAAGACGCCGCCCTCGGTGTTCGCCTCCCGGGGGTCATCGGAGACGAACTTGCCTATCTGGTGGAACCAGTGACCCACCTTGGCCATCAGGCTCATGTCGTTGGGCCAGACCACATCCAGCACCCGGGACATGGGCATGGTCACCAGCTCGCCGCGCATGTCCTTGACGGTGATGCTGTCTCTGTCCGCCTGGGTACGCAGGGAGAAGAGCTCTTTTTCCAGCACCTGATAACGATCGTTCAGGGCCTGACGCTCGCTCGCCAGCTCGGCTTTAAGCTGATCGGTCAGCTTGTCATCCAGCTCGGCCTTGCGCTCTTTCAGGCGCAGGCGCTCCAGCTGATAGTTGATGCTGCCGATGGCCCCTTTTTGCAGGTCGTTGGCTTGGCTTGAGAGGCCGTTGGCACGGGCCAGCACCCGCTGCAAGGCGGGATGCAGATCCGTGGTCAGCTCCTGGCCATCTTCCTTCACCGAGGTGATGTAACCATAGAAGTTGCCGTTGGTGGCGCGTTCCACCATGGCGAGCTCCACCGGCTGGGTGCGCGATTTGATATCGGTCTCCAGCACCCAGCGAAAATCGAGGTCCACGAACTCCCGGTTGCCGGTCTTGACCAGATAACGGGTGATCTCTTCGCGATCCTCCCCTTCCAGCGCCTGGCCTGCGGCGCGCAGGCGCTCCACCGGCACCAGCTCCCGGTCGTTGATCTCGCCAATCAGGACGCTCTTGTTGCCGCTTGCATCTTCAAGCTGCCACTCATAGATGGGATGGGGCCAGAAATAGACCAGACCACGCCAGCCAATCAGCAACAACAGACCCAGTACGGCCACCAGACTCAGGCTGACGGCGCCCCCCGTCATCCAGATCCAGGGGGCCCCCGATTTAAACCACTTACCCATTGTCGATTCCTTAGTCCTTACAGAGAGCTGTACTTTTCACGCAACCGCTGGCGGACGAATTCGGCCAGGGTATTGAACAAGAAGGTGAACACAAACAGCACGAAGGCGGCGAGGAAGAGCACCCGGTAGTGGGAGCTGCCCACTTCCGATTCCGGCATCTCCACCGCGATGTTCGCCGCCAGGGTCCGTAGCCCCTGGAACATGGAAAAGTCCATGATGGGGGTGTTGCCTGTGGCCATCAGCACGATCATGGTCTCGCCCACGGCGCGGCCAAGGCCCATCATCACCGCCGAGAAGATGCCCGGACTCGCGGTGAGGATCACCACCCGGCTCAGGGTCTGCCACGGGGTCGCCCCCAGCGCAAGCGAGCCCTGGGTCAGGTGCTTGGGCACCGAGAAGACCGCGTCTTCGGCGATGGAGAAGATGGTGGGGATGACCGCAAAGCCCATGGCGATACCGACCACCAGGGAGTTGCGCTGGTCAAACTTGATGCCCATGTCGTGGGTCAGCCAGATGCGCGAATCACCGTGCATGAAGGCGTTCTCGATGATGGGGCTCAAGGCGAAGGCGCCCCATCCGATGAACAGCAGCACAGGGATGAGCAGGATGGCGTGCCAGCCTTCCGGCAGCCAGGTGCGGCCGCGCTCCGGCAGATAGTTCCACACCAGGGCGGTGAGCAGCATGCCCATGGGCAGCAGGATCAGCAGCAGGATCACCCCGGGCAGGGCCCCTTCGATGATGGGCGCGAGCCACAGACCCGCCAGGAAGCCGAGGATGACGGTCGGCAGCGCCGCCATGATCTCCACCGTCGGCTTGACGTATTTGCGCAGCCCCGCCGACATGAAGTAGGCGGTATAGATGGCGCCGGCGACGCCGAGCGGCACCGCGAACACCATGGCATAGAAGGAGGCTTTCAGGGTACCGAACACCAGGGGCACCAGGCTCAGCTTGGCTTCGAAGTCGTTGCTGGCGGAGGTGGACTGCCACACGTACTGGGGCTCGGGATAGCCTTCATACCACACCTGTTGCCAGAGGGCAGACCAGGTTACCTCGGGGTGATCGTTCTCGACGTCAAAGACCTTGAAGTCATCCCCCTGCTGGGTCAACAGCAGGTTGTGGCGAGGAGAGATGGCAACGGCAGCCAGGTTGCCCCCGTCAATCTTCTCGCCAAGCAGCTTGGCTTCGCCGGTGGCATGGAAGAAGTTGATGGTGCCGTCGCTGCCTGCGCTGATGAAGCCCTTGCGAAAGTGCTCGGGGGTCAGCAGGGCGACCGGCGCGTCACTCTTGAAGTCACGGATCTGGGTGAACTGGCGCTTGCCATCTTTTGCCACCTCGAACCACTGGGAGATGACGCCGTTATCGTTGCCCACCAGCAGGGAGGACGCACCGGAGAGCAGGGCCACCTGGGTCACGCTGGCATTGGGGGCGTTGATCTCCATGACATTGCGCAGGGAAATGTCGCTCAGGTTGTGGATGTCATAGACCGACAGGCGGTTGCCCTCGCGCACGAACAACAGGCGCAGGTTCGGGGTCAGCAGCATCTGGTCAACATGGCGTGGCAGGGACGGAATGGTGTAGGTCTGGTTGCTCCACTCGATTTCGCCGGAGAGGAAATTCTCCTCGCCGCTCATCACCATCAGCACACCACGACCATCTTCGGTCACGGCCGCAGTCGCCATCTTGTCCTTGGTCGCCTCGAAGACCATGCGCGTCAGCGCCTTGCCCTGGGGATCGATCACCACGGGGGTCTCGCCGAAGGGATATTGCAGGCTGGGCTCGATGACGCGCACGTCATTGGGATAGGAGATCTTGAAATAGGGTTGCACCACCTGGGCCTTGCCGTCGGCAAACCCATAGGCGATGAGTTTCTGGCCCGGCGCAGGCGGCGCGACCGCCGTGATCTCGCCGTTCACCTGCGCCTCGCCAATCACCTGTCCGGTCTTGATCTTGCCATCCGGTTGCACGGCAAAGAATTTGACCTTCCCCTGGTCGCTGAAGCGGTAACCTATCTCGTTTTGCTCCTCGACCCCGAGCCAGGCGGTCTTGTCCTTGATGGGCAGGGTGAAGGACGCAGTGCTCTCCATGCTGGCGCCATTGAAGATGGGCTTCACCACATAGAGCAGGTAGAAGAAGATAAGCAACAGCGCCACCAGCACCAGGGCTCCCCCTGTGGTGACGCCATATTTGGCCAATTTATCCTTGATCCGGCGTTTTCGACTACCCGCCATGACCAGATTTAACGATTCCGATGACATGCAAGACCTCAATGTGAGCTAGGCTTGGCGGCATTATATGGCGGATGCATGACAGTTTTGTTACATCAACAGCGGCAAAGAGCACGGGCTTCATCGGGGGGTGTGGCAGTTGGTATTCGGGGGGAAGCAGGCAGCCGGTCTGGCAGTGAAATAAAAGCAAACGGGGCCATCAGGCCCCGCTGTCATCTTGAGGAAGCGCCTCTTTCGCGGCGAGTCTGGCCGCCTTCTTCTCGGCGCGGCGCCGTTTGAAGAAATCCGACAGCTGGGCCGAGCAGGCGTCGGCGAGCACCTCCCCCGTCAGTGCCACCTGGTGGTTGTGGCGGGGATCCAGCAGGATGTCGAACACAGACCCTGCCGCCCCCGTTTTCAAATCCCGGGCACCATAGACCACCCGCTTGACCCGGCTGTGGATGAGGGCGCCGGCACACATGCAGCAGGGCTCCAGCGTCACATAGAGGGTGGTGTCGAGCAGGCGATAGTTTTCAAGCTGCTTGCCCGCTTCCCGAAGCGCCATCACCTCGGCATGGGCGCAGGCGTCGTGCTCGCTGATGGAACGATTCCACCCCTCTGCCACTATCTCGTCCCCCAGCACCAGCACGGCGCCCACCGGGATCTCGCCTATCCCCTCTGCCCTGGCTGCCAGGGCCATGGCATGGCGCATCCAGCGTTCGTCCTCCTCGCGCTGGCTGATCTGTGCTGCAACTTCAGATGGTTTCACGCCCTGATCCTCTCGTCGATATGATGTCGGCTTGCCTGGCCCCTGCACGGCATCGGCCGCGCACTCCCGGATTACTGCGTCCCGGCCCTGGGCACACCGGGCCCCTTCCGCCTCGCGCTGGCCGGTAGCCGGTAGCCCACGACAGAAGATGCTGTCAATGAAAGAGAGGCCAAAGGCCCCGGCGACATCGGAACGCCCCGAGTTGGGTGTGCCCGCCTAAGGGGGCGGCGATTATGCCAAAACTCCGGCCAGGGCCCAAGTTGCATCTTGGCTGAACAATAAAGAAGCAGTCGGCATCTCCCTGATAAAAAAGGAGTTGCGCCCGCCAAATCATCCGATTAGACTTCCTCCCCGTCAGCCGAGCTGACTCCGTCGGTGTGTAGCGCAGCCAGGTAGCGCATCTGCATGGGGTGTAGAGGGTCGGAGGTTCGAATCCTCTCACACCGACCAAATTCCCCGAGAATAGCCCAGTCAAAGGACTGGGCTATTTTTTTGCCTGCACGCCCGACGCTTGCCTCTTTTCCTCTCGCCTCCCCCGTTCATCGGGTCGCCGCTTTTTATTGGCATGAATTTTATACAGAACCACTTGAAGCTTTCATAAAGTGCCGCTAGGATACGCAACTTTTCCGCCGGCCATAAAAACAGGGAGGTGGACACTAGGGTGATGGAATCACCGACCGGCTTGCAATCAATGAGGCAAGCATCCATGACCCAAGCTGTTGACTCCCAGCCCGTTCAGCCCCTGATCTCCCCCACGCCCTCCGAGCTCGATTCCGCAGAGCACGGGTTTGGCAGTTCAGTGCACCTCGATGTGATCGATCTCGCCGCCCCGGATGAAGATTACTGAGACGAGCCCGTGCCATAGTGCGGTTCAAGACGCCGGTTTTGCTGTCCGGCACCGCCCTTGACCCCGGTCAACAGACTGCCACCGCAAATAACGACAAAATGCTAGTTTTTATTCAAAAATCAGTTTAATTGACCATCTGCTGCGCTCCAACCTCCCTCTCCTTCATGGACACGCCTTGATACAAACCTACGTTATTGCTCGTCATTTCCCTCTCTCCTGTTCGCCTTCGCCATTTTGACCCAATTTGACATTTTAGTTTTAAACACCAGTTCACTACCCGGTCACTTCATAGCCCCCATGCAGGCTGGATTGAACGAAGGCATTTCATACAGCTGTTTTTGCAAAGCTTGGAGTAATGTCGGGATTTGTTTTTGCATTTGTAATTTTATTACGTAATTAATTACATTTTTAACCCATCCCCTCTACCGAAATCCTCCCCCCTGCCGCCCCGGCAACCCAAGAGCATAACCATCTGCAAAGAGCTTTTGCACTAATCACATAAATTCATTTAAAACAGCATCTTAACTATCATCAAAAAACACCTGTTTTAAAAATCAAGTTGACGAATCCGCCATTCTTTTGCACCTTATGAATCGTGTTACCCCGCTGTTACGGGGAGTTTGAAAGAAAGGGATATAGACGTTAGTCGTAGTTAATAAATTCAAAATGTAACTTTTGGAGGAGTACCCACTATGTCGGCACCGGCCCAGACCATCAGCAGCACCCGCCTGCGCATTCAAGGCGAGATGCTTCCCGATTACGCGCAGATCCTGACGCCGGATGCGGTGGCCCTGGTGTCCGAACTGGTGGAACGTTTCGCTCCCCAACGCAATGAGCTGCTGAAGCAGCGAGTCGCACGCCAGGCCCGTATCGATGGCGGCGAGTTGCCGGACTTCCTGCCAGAGACCGCCCATATTCGCGATGGTGAGTGGACGGTGCGCGGCATCCCCGCCGATCTGCAGGACCGCCGTGTGGAGATCACCGGCCCGGTCGAGCGCAAAATGGTGATCAATGCCCTCAACGCCAACGTCAAGGTCTTCATGGCCGACTTCGAGGACTCACTGGCCCCGGCCTGGAACAAGGTGATCGAGGGCCAGATCAACCTGCGCGATGCGGTCAACGGCACCATTGCCTACCAGAGCCCGGAGGGGAAGGCCTATACCCTGAATCCCAATCCGGCAGTGCTCATCTGCCGGGTTCGCGGTCTGCATCTGCCGGAGAAGCACGTCACCTTTGATGGTGCCCCCATTCCCGGCGGCCTGTTTGACTTCGCCCTCTATTTCCTGCACAACCACAAGGCGTTGCTGGCCAAGGGCTCCGGTCCCTACTTCTACGTACCCAAGCTGCAGAGCCATCTGGAAGGGCGCTGGTGGAGCGAGGTGTTCGCCTGGACCGAGGACAAATTCGGTCTGCCCCGCGGTACCATCAAGGCCACCGTGCTCATCGAAACCCTGCCAGCCGTATTCGAGATGGATGAGCTGCTCTATCAGATGAAGGATCACATCGTCGCCCTCAACTGCGGTCGCTGGGACTACATCTTCAGCTATATCAAGACCTTGAAGAACCACCCGGATCGCGTCCTGCCGGATCGTCAGGTGGTGACCATGGACAAGCCGTTCCTCTCTGCCTACTCGCGACTCCTTATCAAGACCTGCCACAAACGCGGCGCGCTGGCGATGGGGGGCATGGCCGCCTTTATTCCGGCCAAGGACGCGGCAGTCAACGAACAGGTGTTTGCCAAGGTGCACGCGGACAAGCAGCGCGAGGCCGACAACGGCCACGATGGCACCTGGGTCGCCCACCCCGGTCTGGCCGATACCGCCATGGCGGTGTTCAACGCCACCATTCCGGCGGGTGCCCAGAACCAGATCGGCGTGCTGCGCGAGCAGGATGCCCCCATCACGGCCGCCGACCTGCTGGCCCCCTGTGAGGGTGATCGCACCGAGGCGGGCATGCGCACCAATATCCGCGTCGCCCTGCAATACCTGGAAGCCTGGATCAACGGCAATGGCTGCGTGCCCATCTACGGACTGATGGAAGATGCCGCCACCGCCGAGATCTCCCGCACCTCCATCTGGCAGTGGATCCGCCACGGCAAGACCCTCTCCAACGGTCAGGCGGTGACCAAGGCGCTGTTCCGCCAGATGCTGGCCGAGGAGCAGGAGGTGGTCAGAGGCGAAGTGGGCGAGGCCCGCTGGCAATCTGGCCGTTTCGCCGAGGCAAGTGCCCTGATGGACGAGATCACCTGCGCCGACACACTCATCGATTTTCTGACGCTGCCCGGCTACGAGCGGCTGTGAGACCCGGGCCGGTAACGGCCCCCATAACAAGTCAATGGAAACGTGAAATCAATGAAAGAGGGAACTGATATGGCACTGACCCGTGAGCAACAGATCCAGGCTATCGAGAAAGACTGGGCAGAAAACCCCCGCTGGAAAGGGATCAAGCGCGGCTACAGCGCCGAGGACGTGGTGAACCTGCGTGGCAGCCTGCAGCCGGCACACACTCTGGCCCAACGCGGCGCCGACAAACTGTGGGAGCTGATCCACGGCGGCGCCAAGAAAGGCTATGTAAACTGCCTCGGCGCCCTGACCGGCGGCCAGGCGGTGCAGCAGGCCAAGGCCGGCATCGAAGCCATCTATCTCTCCGGCTGGCAGGTGGCGGCGGACAACAACCTCTCCTCCACCATGTACCCGGATCAGTCCCTCTACCCGGCCAACTCCGTCCCCTCCGTGGTGGAGCGCATCAACAACTCCTTCGCCAGGGCCGACCAGATCCAGTGGGCTAACAAGGTTGGACCAGAGGACAAGGGCTTCATCGACTACTTCCTGCCCATAGTAGCGGATGCGGAAGCCGGTTTCGGCGGCGTGCTGAACGCCTTCGAGCTGATGAAGGGGATGATTGAAGCGGGCGCCGCCGGCGTGCACTTCGAAGATCAGCTCGCGTCCGTGAAAAAGTGCGGCCACATGGGCGGCAAGGTGCTGGTCCCGACCCAGGAAGCGGTGCAAAAGCTTGTCGCGGCTCGCCTCGCGGCAGATGTCTGCGGCACCACCACCCTGGTGATCGCCCGCACCGACGCCAACGCAGCGGATCTGCTGACCACGGATGCCGACCCCTACGATGCCGGCTTCCTGACCGGTGAGCGCACCAGCGAGGGCTTCTACAAGGTGCAGGCCGGCATCGAGCAGGCCATCTCCCGCGGCCTGGCCTACGCCCCTTACGCCGACATGGTGTGGTGCGAGACCGCCAAGCCCGATCTGGACGAGGCGCGCAAATTTGCCGAGGCCATCAAGGCCCAGTACCCGGACAAGATCCTGGCCTACAACTGCTCCCCGAGCTTCAACTGGAAGAAGAACCTGGACGATGCCACCATCGCACGCTTCCAGCAGGAGCTCTCCGACATGGGCTACAAGTACCAGTTCATCACCCTGGCGGGTATCCACAACATGTGGTTCCACATGTACGAGCTGGCCTACCAGTACGCCCGTGGCGAGGGAATGAAGCACTATGTCGAGATGGTGCAGCAGCCGGAATTCGCCGCCGCCGAGCGGGGCTACACCTTCGTGGCACACCAGCAGGAAGTCGGTACCGGTTACTTCGACAAGGTGACCACCGTCATTCAGGGCGGCCAGTCGTCGGTGACCGCGCTGACCGGCTCGACCGAAGAAGATCAGTTCCACTGATAGCTGTGTAATGCTCGCAAACAAACCCCGGCCAAGTCCCGGGGTTTGTCGTTATGGGGCTTAGAACCTATCCCAGTAGGCGTAATCGTTGAAGGCAGTTTGAACACGGACAGCGCGCAGAAACCGGAGCGTACTGTAGTACGTGAGGATTTCGAGCACTGCCCAGGTTCAAAATGGCGAATAAGATAGCCTAATGGGATAGGTTTTCAGAGCTCGAGGATCTCTTTGACGAAAGGGATGGTCAGCTTGCGCTTGGCACGGAAGGAGGCGTTGTCGAGACGATTGAGGGTGGCAAGCAGGGTGCGCATGTCGCGGGAGAGGCGGTTGAGCAGGAAACGGCCCACGTCGATAGGCAGCTTGAAACCCCGCAGCTCGGCGCGCAGTTGCAGGGCGCTGAGTTTGCCCTCGTCGTCCAGCTCGTCGAGGTGGAAGCTCACTCCCCAGTCGAGACGGGACGCGAGATCCGGCAGTTGCAGCCCCAGCTTGCGTGGCGCGCTGCAGCCGGTAACGATGAGCGTCCCCTCCCCCTTCTCCTTCCAGCGATTGTAGAAGTCGAACAGGGCCCGCTCCCACAGGGCGTTGCCGGCGATCGCCTCCAGGCTGTCAAGACAGACCAGGGGCAGGCTCTCCAAAGCATCGAGCATGCTGGGGTCGAGCTGTTCGAACTGATCGAGGGAGAGATAGGCAGCCGCCGCGTCGCGGGCGTTGACCTCGGCACAGGTGGCATGGAGCAGATGGGAGCGGCCCGACCCCTTGGCTCCCCAGAAATAGAGGAAGGGCGAGCCCTGACCAATGGCCGCATTCTTGAGGGCGGTGATCAGATGGGCGTTGTTGCCGGGATAAAAACTGACGAAGGTTTCATCATCCGGTAGTTGTACGGCTAAAGACAGTTGGGCCGGTTGCTTCACTCGTTGGGCTTTGACTGTGATATTTGCGGGCAAGTGTATCACCAGCGGGGCAGATAGAGAACCGCCCGGACCATGCCGGGCGGTCAGGATCCTTCCCCGGGATCAGGGCTGCGACCATTGATAGCGCAGGCCGCTCTCGTTGTCTTCCACCTGATGCAGGCGACTCTCAAGTTGCAACCCCCTCACCAGCTCGGCCTTGTCCCCCTGCAGCGAGAGGTTGAAGGTCACCTTGTCCCCTTCCAGCTTGCCGATGGCCACCTTGGTGACACTGGCCATCCCCTGCAGCAGCTTCTGGATCTGGATCATGCCATCGATGTCGGACAGCCCCTCCACCACCAGGGTCTGGCTGGAGGCGACACCGGAGAGACGGGTACCGTACTGCTGCACCAGCCAACCGGCCAGGGCATCGGCAAAGCCCTTTGCCACCTCGGCCTGGGTACCTGAACCCGAGCCCTTGGTCAGTTCGGTCAGCTCTCCTGCCTGTGCCCCCGGCTTGGTCCCATAAAGACCCCAGTCGATGCTCCAGGCCTCCCCCTCCGGGCTCAGTTTGCCGAGCACCACCATTTCAGCGCCGTAACGCTGGCTCGCCTTGAGCACGGGATCAGCAAAGCGGCCCCAGACATCGGTGGCATTGACCGCCATGTTGTCATCCAAGTCCATCAGCGGGAGACTGACCGGCAGCCCCATGGCCTGGGTCTGAGCACGCAGCGCCTCGGACCAGCCATCGCCGGACTGATCCGGCAGAATGCGCCGCTCCCCTTCGTCGACCACCAGCCAGATGGCGACCTGCGGCCGCACCGGGCCCAGCAGGGCAAACTTGCTCTGGCCGACCAGGGCGTTCACCTTGGCCACATTGAAATCCGCCTTGAGAAACTTGACCGAGCCGATGTCCTGATAGCTGTATTGCTGCACGTAATCCGCCGGCGCCGCCAGGGCCTTCACCACATCCGGCTGGGTGAGGATATCGCGCTTGCCCGTCACCTTGACGAGCACATCCCCCAGCGCCTGGGACTGGGCGGCCGTCATGTCGCCACTGGTGGGAGCCTTGCCCTGATAGAGGTCGGTTACCTGGGCGGCCGACACCACGAGTGGCAGACAGCAGCAGAGGAGAGTCGCTAAGCGTTTCAGCATAAAGAAGATTCTCGAAATGGGGGATGGTGCTTATGGTAGCGGCAAGGCGCGCATGGCAGCAAGCAAAGGGGGGAGAAACAGCGGAGCCGGCAGGGTGCCGGCTCCGTTTGCGCGCCTTGGGCGCGGCGATGGGGTGATGCTTACTTGGTGCCGAAGATCTTGTCGCCAGCATCCCCCAGACCCGGGACGATATAGCCTTTCTCGTTCAACCCCTGGTCGATGGAGGCACAGAACAGCTCCACGTCCGGGTGAGCGGCTTCCAGGGCCTTGATGCCTTCAGGGGCGGCAACCAGCACCAGCACCTTGATGGACTGGCAGCCTTTCTTCTTGAGCAGATCGATGGTGGCGATCATGGAGCCGCCGGTGGCCAGCATGGGGTCGATGACCAGGGCCAGACGCTCTTCGATATTGCTGACAATCTTCTCGAAGTAGGGGACAGGCTGCAGGGTCTCTTCATCGCGATAGATACCGACCACGCTGACGCGGGCGCTCGGCATGTGCTCAAGCACCCCGTCCATCATGCCAAGACCGGCGCGCAGGATGGGCACCACGGTGACCTTCTTGCCCTTGATCTGGTCGACTTCCACAGGGCCGTTCCAGCCATCGATGGTCACTTTTTCGGTTTCGAAGTCAGAGGTCGCTTCGTAGGTCAACAAACTGCCCACTTCCTTGGCCAGTTCACGGAAACGCTTGGTGCTGATGTCGCCTTCGCGCATCAGGCCGATCTTGTGCTTGACCAGGGGGTGTTTGACTTCAACGACTTTCATTATTATCTCCTCTAACCGGCGCCAAAAAAATCGCGGAATCATACAACAAAAGCCACGGCTTGTAGAGCTTTTCGATTCAAAAACGCGCAAACGATTTTCTTTCTGGTTTTTCTTGCCCGCTGGTAGAATACGCCCCGAATTTTACCCTCCACTTCTTTATATGACGGGGAATACGCGTGACTGACAAAACCTCACTGAGCTACAAGGATGCTGGCGTAGATATCGATGCCGGCAATGCACTGGTTGAACGTATCAAGGGCGTGTCAAAACGCACTCGTCGTCCTGAAGTCCTTGGTGGTCTTGGCGGCTTTGGGGCCCTGTGTCAAATCCCTGCTGGCTACAAGGAACCGGTACTGGTCTCCGGTACCGACGGGGTGGGCACCAAGCTGCGTCTGGCCATCGACCTGAAGAAGCACGACACCGTGGGGATCGACTTGGTCGCCATGTGCGTCAATGACCTCATCGTGCAGGGCGCCGAGCCCCTCTTCTTCCTCGACTACTATGCCACCGGCAAACTGGACGTGGACACTGCCGCTGCCGTGGTCACCGGCATCGGCGCCGGCTGCGAACAGTCCGGCTGTGCCCTGGTTGGCGGTGAAACTGCCGAAATGCCTGGCATGTATGAAGGGGAAGATTACGACATCGCCGGTTTCTGCGTCGGCGTGGTGGAAAAGAGCGAGATCATCGACGGCAGCAAGGTTGGCGAAGGGGATGCCCTGATCGCCCTGGCCGCCAGCGGTCCCCACTCCAACGGCTTCTCCCTCATTCGCAAGATCCTGGAAGTCTCCAAGGCCGACGTGCAGCAGCCGCTGGGTGATACCACCCTGGCCAACGCCCTGCTGGAGCCGACCCGCATCTACGTGAAGCCCGTGCTCAAGCTCATCAAGGAGTGCGAGATCCACGCCCTGTCCCACATCACCGGCGGCGGCTTCTGGGAGAACATCCCGCGCGTGCTGCCCGCCAACACCCAGGCGGTCATCGACGAGCAGAGCTGGCAGTGGCCGGCGGTGTTCAGCTGGCTGCAACAGGCAGGCAACGTCACCCGCCACGAGATGTATCGCACCTTCAACTGCGGCGTCGGCATGATCATCGCCCTGCCGGCGGATCAGCTGGACAAGGCCCTGGCCCTGCTCAAGGCCGAAGGCGAAAACGCCTGGCACATCGGCCACATCGCCAAGGCGGCCGATGGTGAGGAGCAGGTCATCATTCAATGAATGATCGTATCAACGGCCAGATGACCTCCATGAAACGCATCCTCGTCCTCATCTCAGGCAGCGGCAGCAATCTGCAGGCCATCCTCGACGGCTGTGCCGGCGGCAAGATTGCCGGTCAGGTGGTCGGCGTCATCAGCAACAAGGCTGATGCCTATGGCCTGGTGCGTGCCAGGGAAGCCGGGGTGGCCACCGCCATCCTGGCCCAGCAGCAGTTCGCCAGCCGGGAGGAGTATGATGCCGCCCTGCTGGCCCTGATGGCGGATTATCAGCCGGATCTGGTGGTGCTGGCCGGCTTTATGCGGATCCTGAGCGCCGACCTCGTGCGTCACTTCGCGGGGAGGATGATCAACATCCACCCCTCGTTGCTGCCGAAATACCAGGGTCTGCACACCCACCAGCGCGCCATCGAGGCCGGTGATGACGAGCACGGCGCCAGCGTCCACTTCGTCACCGAAGAGCTCGACGGCGGCCCGGTGATCCTCCAGGCACGGGTCCCCATCTTCGAAGGGGACAGTGCCGACGAGGTCGCCGCCCGGGTCCAGGTGCAGGAGCACAGCATCTACCCCCTGGTGGTGCAGTGGTTCTGTGAAGGGCGCTTGCAGATGCGAGAAGGGTCTGCCTTCCTCGATGGCAAGCAGCTTGGCCTGGCAGGCTATGCCAGCGAGTAACCGCTAGCAGCAGTAAGACACAACAAGGGAGGCTCAGGCCTCCCTTGTCATTTCCATCGACCAGCGCAATGGTTGCCATCACGTCCGATGACGCCGCTGCGCGGCTAATCGGCCCTACACCGGATTGTCGATATCGATAAAGGTCACCTCCAACCCGTGTACGGTGGCGAGCCACTCTCCCAGCGCCTTTACGCCGTAACGTTCGGTGGCGTGGTGGCCTGCGGCGTAGAAGTGCATGCCCATCTCGCGGGCGGTGTGGATGGTCTGCTCGGAGGCTTCGCCGGAGATGAAGGCATCGATGCCCTGCTCCGCCGCCTGGCTGATGTAACTCTGGCCACCGCCGGTGCACCAGGCCACGGAGCGGATGAGCTCGGGACCACTGTCACCACAATGAAGCGGCTCGCGACCGAGACGCTCGCCAATCAGCTTGGCAAAATCGCTGCCGCTCATGGGCTCCTCCAGCTTGCCCACCATGGCGACGCTCTTGCTGTTCCAGGGTTCGAGGCCGCGACGCACCTTGATGCCAAGCAGCCTGGCAAGCTGGGCGTTGTTCCCCACCTCGGGGTGCACGTCCAGCGGCAGGTGGTAGGCAAACAGGTTGATGTCGTGGGTCAAGAGGGTCTTGAGACGACGCTGTTTCATGCCGGTGATCTGGGCCGGCTCGCCGCTCCAGAAGTAGCCGTGATGAACCAGGATGGCATCGGCCCCGGCGGCCACGGCGGCATCGATGAGGGCCTGGCTGGCGGTGACGCCGGTCACCACCTTGCGAATGCGCTCGCGCCCCTCCACCTGCAGGCCGTTGGGGCAGTAATCCTTGATGGCATGGGGTTCGAGCAGGTGGTTGAGCAGGCTTTCCAGTTTACGATGAGAGATCATGGGGGTCTCCTAGCTGGGCTCCCCACGCACTGTGCGGGGAGCCGGATTCCGATCGTCAGGGCCCATGATAATCGAGCCGGACCGGCAAGGCCATGCGCCTGTCAGGCCTAGGCGGGCAGCTCGATGCCGGCGTCACGCATCTGGGCCAGCTTGTAGCGCAGGGTGCGCGGGCTGATGCCGAGCTTGTCGGCCACCGCTTTGCGACTGCCGTTGCACTCCTGCAGGGTGTCCAGAATGATCTGGTGCTCCTGCTGCTTGAGTTCGCCGCCGAGCCCCTCCCCTGACAGCCGCTCGAGCGGCCGCACCAGAGTCTC
>NZ_CAWMFQ010000034.1:43161-82339 GCF_963866995.1 Aeromonas sp. ZOR0002
TCTCTTCCAGGATCAGGTGCTCACAGTCGATGAGGCCGTCTGGGCAGAGGATCAGGGCCCGCTGCACCACGTTGTCGAGCTCGCGCACGTTGCCGGGCCAGGGGTGAGCCATCAGACGCTCTCGGGCGTCCTCTGCAAGCTGCGGCGTCGGCAGCCCCATCTGGCTGGCATGCAGCGCCAGCAGATGCTCCGCCAGGGGAAGAATGTCCCCCGGGCGCTCCCAGAGCGCCGTCCAGCGCAGGGGGAAGACGTTGAGGCGGTAGTAGAGATCCTCGCGGAACAACCCGTCCTGCACCGCTTTTTTCAGATCCCGGTTGCTGGTGGCAATGACCCGCACATCGAGGGGGATCATCTTGCGGCTGCCGAGCCGCTCCACCTCTTTCTCCTGCAAGACCCGCAGCAGCTTGGCCTGCAGCCCCAGATCCATCTCGGTGATCTCGTCGAGCAGCAGGGTTCCTCCCTGAGCCTGCTCGAACTTGCCAGGGCACCCCTGCACCGCACCGGTGAAGGCGCCCTTCTCGTAGCCAAACAGGGTCGCTTCCAGCATGTTCTCCGGAATGGCGGCGCAGTTGATGGCGACGAAGGCCTGCTCTGCCCGGCTGGAGTGGTCATGAATGTAGCGAGCCAGCACCTCCTTGCCCGTCCCGCTCGGTCCGGTCACCATGACGGTGGCTTCGCTTCTGGCCACCCGGGTCGCCAGCTGGAACAGCTCCGCAGTCCTGGGGTCCCCGTACACCACGGCACGCTTCTCCACCTTCTGGGCCGGCACATAACGGCTGACCTGGTTGAGCAGCACCTCGGGGGAGAAGGGCTTGGCCAGATAGTCGATCGCCCCCTCGCGCATGGCGCGCACCGCCCCGTCGATGTTGGCGTAGGCAGTCATCAGGAGCACAGGCACCTGGGGATATTGCTGGCGGATGTTGGCGAGCAGGGTCAGACCATCCATGCCCCCCATCTGGATGTCGGAGATCACCATGTCAAAGCGCTGACGGGACAGGGCAAGCAGGGCCCGCTCGCCGCTGTCCACCTCGCGGCACTCATAGCCACCGAGCAGCAGGGTATCCACCAGCGCCTCGCGCAGGCCGTTGTCATCTTCCACCACCAGAATACGAGCCTGGGTCATGCCACACCTCCTACAACCAACATGGCCTTGTCGAGAATCATCTTCACCGGCGCTCCGGCTTTTGCGCGCATCATGCCACGCCCCCCAACTGAACCTGTTGCTGATGCAGGGGGAAGGACAGGGTAAAACAGGTGCCCTCGCCAGGGACCGAGGCCACGCTTACCTCCCCCTGATGGGCTCGTACCACCGACTGCACCACCGCAAGACCGAGGCCCGTGCCCTGGGAACGGGTGGTAAAGAAGGGTTCGAAGATCTGGTTGAGCAGGGAGGGGGCCATCCCCTTGCCGTTGTCGATGACCCGCATCTCCACCCGGTTGCCGCTGCGTACAGCGCTCACCAGGAGCGAATCGGCACCGGCCTGCCGGGCGTTGGCGATGAGGTTGTTGATGGCCCCCGCCAGGGCACTGCTGTTGGCAAGCAGACAGAGATCGGGCTCAGGGGCCTCCAGATGCAAGGCGCAGCCCTGCTGCTGGCAGAAGGCGTCGGCCCCCGCCTGCACTTCCGCCAGCAAGCCCTGCACCGAGAGGGGCGCCACCACCTGGTTGTCGCCATTGCGGGCAAACAGCAGGATGTCGTTGATCTGCTTCTCGAGATCCTGCAGGCGCGCCATCAATTTTTGCTGGAACTGGCTGCGGGATTCAGGCTTGAGGGTGCGGTTGGCCAGGTTGGCCGCATAGAGCATGGCGGCGGAGAGCGGGGTGCGGATCTGGTGCGCCAGGGAAGCCGCCATGTTGCCAAGGGCGGAGAGGCGCTTCATGTGGTTGACTCTGTCCTGCAACTGGCGGGTCTCGGTCAAGTCGGTAATGAACACCAGTTGGCCGGGCTGATCCGGCAGTGGCTGGGTCGACAGCTGGACCCGGCGGCCGTCGCGCAAGGAGATCTCGTGACCGTCATCCTCACGGGGTTCGAAGCAGCGGGCGATGATCTGGCGCCAGGAAAGGCCTTCCAGTGGCTCTCCCAGCAGCGCCAGGGCGGCAGGGTTTGCGCGGGTGATCAGCCCCTCGCCATCGAGCAGCAGCACGCCGGTCGGCAGCGCCGTGAAGATGGCGTAAAGCTGACTCACTTCATGTGACTGGAGGGGGGCATCCTGCTGCAAGATTGTCATAAAGCTGACCTCAAACTGGCGATTGAGTCAGCTTATTCAATTTCCATGCCAGCAAAATAGACGTTATTTATCAATGCATTGGGTCAATGCGTCAAAGCATTGACCTCAATTGTCCTTGCTCATGCCGTACTTCTTCATCTTCTCCACCAGGGTGGTACGGCGCATGCTGAGCAGGTCGGCGGCGCGGGCCACCACCCCGTCCTGGGACTCCAGGGCCTGGCGGATCAGCTCCACCTCGAGATCGGCCAGCATCTCCTTGAGGTTGACCCCCTCCTGGGGCAACTGCATGGGCAGGGGCATGGCGATGCCGGGATCCAGCTCTGGTGGGGACTGGAACACGGCAGCCAGGGCGTCCCGCTCGTCCATCTCGGTGAGCCGTTCATCTCGTGGCTCGCAGGGCAGCAGGCGATAGCGGCCGGGCAGATCCGCGACATCGACGATCTGGTTCGGATAGAGGATGAGCAGGCGCTCGATGAGGTTGGACAGCTCGCGCACGTTGCCGGGCCAGGCGTACTGCATCAGGGACTCCATGGCGCGCTGGGTCAGACGGATGATCCCCTTGTGCTGTTCGGCATGGCGATTGAGCAGCTCCTGCAGCAGCAGCGGGATGTCGTCGGCCCGATCCCGCAGGGGGGGGGTCTCGATGGGAAACACATTGAGGCGGTAGTAGAGATCTTCGCGAAACGCCTGGGTGCGGATCATGGCTTCCAGATCCCGGTGGGTCGCCGCGATCACCCTCACATCTGCCTGGACGGCCTTGCCGCCCCCGACCCGGTCGAACTGGCGCTCCTGCAGCACCCGCAGCAACTTGACCTGCATCGGCAGCGGCATGTCGCCGATTTCGTCGAGGAAGAGGGTGCCCCCCTGGGCCAGTTCGAAGCGGCCGCGCCGGGCGGCAATGGCACCGGTGAAGGCCCCCTTCTCGTGACCGAACAGCTCGCTCTCGAGCAGCTCCGCCGGAATGGCGCCGCAGTTGATGGGCACGAAGGGGCCCGCGCTTCGGGCGGACAGCTCGTGGATGGCGCGAGCCACCACCTCCTTGCCGGTCCCGGACTCACCGAGGATCAGTACGTTGGCGTCGGTCTCGGCCACCTGGCCGATGAGACGGCGCACCTCCTGGATGCCCCTCCCCTTGCCCACCAGCAGGCGCAGCAGGGTCTGACCCTTGTCGTGGGTCTGATGACGGGGATGCAGGGAGATGAAGGCTTGGCAGAAGTGCAGATGACGGGTGAGGGACTCATAGGTAAAGGGCGCCTCGGCCACCCCGATGAAGTTGCTGCAGCCATGGCTCGCCGGCATCAGGGAGAGAAAGGGCAGACGAGGGTGGGCGGCAAGCAGCTCACTCAGGGCGCGCTCGCGCAGTTCCCCGGCCAGAATTCCCTGCAAGGGCCCGGCAGTCTCGATGGCCACATCGAGATCGCTCTCCACCACCTCCTGCCAGGAGATCCCCATGAAGGAGAGCACAGTCCCCAGTTGCTGGCGCCGCACATCATCGGCATCAACAAGCAGCACACCCATAGCCATCCTATCCATATTTTCACACCTGACGCCAAATTATTGTTTTTTAAGTGCTTATTAAAACCAATTTCGCACTGTGTCATAAGGGGGACAAAGTGCCAAAATTCTGGCGGATTGTCAAAACTTGTCGCATCCTCCCGGACCCTGGCGGGACGGGGATCACGCTTCCAGCCAGATTGAGTATCGGATGAAAACCAGCGAAGGGAAAAGAATGACGCCGACAGGGGGCGGCGTCAGAGGAGGGATCAGTGCTTCACGCTCTCCTGGGGAGCGGCATAGCGGCACTCGGGAAACCGGCTGCAGGCGAGGAACAGGCGACCGGCGTGGGGACCCTTTCGTGCTTCCCGTGCCACCAGGGGCGCGGCACAGCGGGGGCAATGGGGGATCGTCTCCCGGGGCTCCTCCTCATCCGGATCGAGGAAGGGATTCTCCTCCATCAACACGGGCATTGCCTCTTCGGCCTGGGGGGGCGGCACCTGGGGCTCCCTGGCAGCCCCCGGGTGTGACGTGCCCAGATCGACACCATCGAGCAGCAGCGGGCTGAAGGTCGGTTCGCGGCGCTCGCCGGGCAGCAGGTCATCCATCGGCGCCGTCGTTCTCGCCAGCAGGGGCAGCAGTTGCTCCCGCAACTCGTCGACCTGGTAGTGGCTGCTGGCCGGGATCTGCAACAGCGGCAGACCGGCGCCATCGCAGGCCGCCTTCAGGAAGAGATCCCGCGCCTTGCGCTTCTGGTGGCGGTGCCCCTCGTCATCCAGCTCCACGGCACACAGGAAAGAGAGATCCGCCGGGTGGCAGAGCAGAAAATCGAAGTGCTTCTCCCCTATCTTGCCGAGCGCCTGCTGGCGCTTGCCCTTGCCAAGGTGCGCCTCGGGCGTCAGTACATAGGAGGCTCGTACCTTGGCAAAGACACGGGCCTTGTCCCCCACCGCCTGATCCAGCACCCCAAAGAAGGTGCGCTCCGCTGGGCTCATCAAGGTTTCCTGCAGATCATAGGGCTCGGCCTTGCCCCCTTTCTCCCTGCGCCAGACGATCACCAGCAGGAGCAACCCCAGCAACACGGCTCCCGATACGACAAGGCTATTCATACACGCACATCCCGTTTACAAGACAAATTCAGTTCACACCAGAGGAAGGGGCACACTCTACCACGGGGAAAGCGACTCAGGCAGCGCAGAAATCAAGCCCGTCCCGGCATTCGCGTTTTTTCACTGAATTTGCGCAAGGCGGGCTTCATATGACCTGTCACAGCAGGCACAATGCTAGAGCCCATGGACGTTCTGGCGCGCACCCCGTCGCCGCCAGGTGTCAACGGACCCCACGCAGCCCCATTCAAGGAGAGCAGGATGCAAAAGCAATTGGTCGTCACCGTGATCGGCGCAGACAAACCCGGGATCGTCGAGAGCCTGGCCGATACCATCACCCGGCAGCAGGGCAACTGGCTGGCCAGCTCCATGAGCGAGCTGGCGGGGCAATTTGCCGGCATTTTGCACGTCGCCGTGCCTGACGAGCATTACCGCAGCCTGTGCGAGGCTCTGGTGATGCTGCCTGGCCTCACCGTGAGCTTCGCCGAAGGGCAGCTGAGCCCGCAACCGGCCCATCAGGTGATGCTGAGCGTCACCGGCAACGACAGACCGGGCATCGTGCACGAAGTGGCCAGCATCCTGCGACAGCTCAACATCAACGTCGCCGACCTCACCACAGGTTGCGAACCTGCGCCCCACTCAGGCGCCCCCCTCTTCTATGCCCACGCCCTGGTGGCCCTGCCGCCGCAGCTCGAGCTGGACGATCTCGTCACGGCCCTGGAGTCCCTCTCCGACGACCTCGTCGTCGACATCGATCAGGATCTGAGCGAATAGTGTCGCCTGTCATAAATTTGTCATGGTTTGACGCCATAACTTCCGCGCAGACGCAACCAGAGCAAAGAGGCACCAGATGAGCACCGACAAGCAGTATGAAGAGAAAGAGCTTAGCTGGCTCTCATTCAATGAACGGGTGTTGCAAGAGGCGATGGACAAGACGGTACCCCTCATCGAGCGGGTCCGCTTCCTCGGGATTTTCTCCTCCAATCAGGACGAGTTCTTCAAGGTACGGGTGTCGGACGTCAAGCGCCGCATCCTCATCAACGAAGTCCACGGCGGCGACGACGAGGCCAAGGTGCTGCTGCGCGCCATCCAGCAGAAGGTGATGGCGCTCGGCGAGGCGTTCGACAACACCTACAAGGAGCTGCTGATCGCGCTGGCCCGCCACAACATCTTCCTGGTGAACGAAAGCCAGCTCTCCGACTCCATCCAGCAGTGGCTGCGTATCTTCTTCCGGGAAAAGGTGCTGCGCCACATCATCCCCATCCTCCTCAACAAAGAGGTCAACCCGGTCAAGTTCCTGAAAGACGAGCACACCTATCTCGCCATCGAGATGAAGAAGAACGGCCAGGTGATCCAGTACGCCCTGGTGGAAGTGCCCACCGACGATCTGCCCCGCTTCTTCCAGCTACCGCCGGAGGGCACCCGTCGCAAGAAGCAGATCATCATCCTGGACAACGTCATCCGCTTCTGTCTGGACGAGATCTTCAAGGGCTTCTTCGACTACGACGAGATTGCCGCCTACGCGGTCAAGCTGACCCGGGATGCCGAATATGACCTCTCCGACCAGCTGGACCTCAGCCTGGTGGACAAGATGAGTGACGGCTTGAAACAGCGCCTCACCGCCATGCCGGTGCGCTTCGTCTACGAGCGGGAGATGCCGGCGGCCATGATAAGCTTCTTGAAGCTCAAGCTGCAGATCAGCTCCTACGACGCCATCATGCCCGGTGGGCGCTATCACAACTTCAAGGATTTCATCGGCTTCCCCAATGTGGGCCGGGATTATCTGGAAAACCCCAAGTTGCCGGCGCTGGATTGCCGCGACTTTGACGGCTTCGTCAACGCCTTCGACGCCATCGCCAAGCAGGACATCCTGCTCTACTACCCGTACCACAAGTTCCACCACTTCACCGAGCTGGTGCGCCAGGCGGCCTTCGACCCGGCGGTCAGCGCCATTCGCATCAACATCTACCGGGTGGCCAAGAAGTCGCGGATCATCCACTCCCTCATCGACGCTGCCAACAACGGCAAGAAGGTGACCGTGGTGGTGGAGCTGCGCGCCCGCTTCGACGAGGCGGCCAACATCGACTGGGCCAACATCCTGACCGACGCAGGCGTCAAGGTGGTGTTCGGGGTGCCCAGCCTCAAGATCCACTCCAAGCTCTGCCTCATCACCCGCCACGAGAACGGCGAGGCGGTGCGCTACGCCCATATCGGGACCGGCAACTTCAACGAGAAGACCGCCAAGATCTACACCGACTTCTCCCTGCTGACCCGCCATCCGGACATCACCGCCGAGGTGGAGAGCGTGTTCGAGTACATCGAGTACCCGTACCGGCGCTACAAGTTCAACCACCTGCTGGTCTCCCCCATCAACAGCCGCCGCCAGCTCTATCGCCTCATCGACAACGAGCTGACCAACGCCAAGGCGGGGCAACCCAGCGGTATCACCCTCAAGATCAACAACCTGGTGGACAGAGACCTCATCAACCGGCTCTATGCCGCCGGCCAGGCCGGGGTGCCCATCCAGATGATCATCCGGGGCATGTGCGCCCTGCGCCCGGGAGTGCCGGGTCTGAGCGACAACATCCGGGTCATCAGCATCATCGACCGTTTCCTCGAACATCCCCGGGTGATGGTGTTCCACAACAAGGGCAATCCCCAGCTCTATATCTCCAGTGCCGACTGGATGAGCCGCAACATCGACGGTCGCATCGAGGTGGGCACCCCCATCTATGACGAGCGGCTCAAGCAGCGCATCCTCGACATTCTCGAGCTACAACTGAGTGATACCTGCAAGGCGCGGGTGATCGATGCCGACCAGAAGAACGAGTACGTGAAGCGGGGCAACCGCCGCAAGATCCGTTCCCAGGTGGCGATTTACGACTACCTCAAACGCATAGAGTCAAACCATGGACAATAGTCTGTACGCCGCTGTCGATCTGGGCTCGAACAGCTTCCACATGGTCATTGCCCGCCTCACCGAGGGGCGGATGCAGATCATCGATCGCATCAAGGAGCGAGTGCGCCTCGCCGAAGGGATGGATGAGCAGCGCCGCATGTCCCAGGAGGCCATGGCGCGCGGGCTGGACTGCCTCGCCCTGTTCGCCGAGCGGCTCACCAACATCAAGCCGGATCAGATCCGCATCGCCGGCACCTACACATTGCGCCGCGCCAGCAACGCCCGCGACTTCGTGCGCGAGGCGGCCAAGGTGCTCAACCACCCCATCGAGATCATCAGCGGCCAGGAAGAGGCCCGCCTCATCTATCAGGGGGTCGCTCATACCCAGCACATCGAGGGCCAGGTGCTGGTGGTGGACATCGGCGGCGGCAGCACCGAGCTCATCATTGGCGAAGGGTTTGAGCACAAGGCGCTCACCAGCCGCAAGATGGGCTGCGTGAGCTTCACCCAGAGCTTCTTTGGCAACGGCAAGCTCGGCGAGAAGGCCTTCAACGCCGCCGTGTTGGAAGCCCAGCATCAGCTCGCCCCCATCATCAACCAGTACCGCAAGCTGGGCTGGCAGAGCTGCCTCGGCAGCTCGGGCTCCATCCGCACCGTGCGCGACGTGTTGCAGGGGGAAGAGTGGACCGATGGTGCCATCACCCTGGCGGGACTGGAGCGGCTGAAGGAAGAGATGCTCAAGCACAAGCGGGTCGACCAGCTCAAGCTGGCGGGCCTCACCGAGGAGCGTCAGGGGGTGTTCGCCGCCGCGGTGGCTATCCTGCTCGGGCTCTTCACCTCCCTGCCCATCGAGCGAATGGAGTACTCCGACGGCGCCCTGCGCGAAGGGTTGCTCTACGAGTTCGAGGAGCGCCTGCAGCATCACGACATTCGCGAACGCACCGCGCTTGCACTCAGCACCCACTATCGCATCGACAAGCGCCAGGCCACCCGGGTGGAGCGCAGCGTCCTCTCCCTGTTCGACGCCCTGAGCGGCCCCTGGGAGATGCCGGAAGAGCCCTATCGCGCCATCCTCGGCTGGGCGGCGCGGTTGCACGAAATCGGCCTTGCCATCAACTACAGCGGCATCCACAAACACTCCGCCTACATCTTGCAAAACACCGACCTGCCCGGCTTCAACCAGGACGATCAGGCCTTGCTGGCGGCCCTGGTGCGCTTTCATCGCAAGGGGCTCAAGCTCTCCGAGCTGCCGGCCCTGCCCAACCACGACGAGCAGACGGTGCTGCGCTGCATCCGCATCCTGCGCCTCGCGGTGGCGGCCCACCACAGGCGTCAGGACAACCTGCTGCCCGAGTGGAACGTGCAGGCCGCCGGGGATCAGCTGGTGGTCACCCTGCCCCTGGACTGGTGCGACGAGAACAAGTTGCTGATGCAGAACCTGGAAAAGGAGCACCGCTACTGCCACGAGCAGGGTTGGCCCCTGCTGTTCCAGCTCGGGTGATCCGCTCCTCTACGAAAAAAAAGGCAGCCGATGGCTGCCTTTTTGTCTCTTGTCCTTTCCTACTGCAGATCCGGCAGGATCAGCTTGGCTATCTCGAAGTAGATGATGAGGCCGGTACCGTCCACCAGGGTGGCGATGAAGGGGGCGGAGACCACCGCCGGGTCGATGCGAAAGCGACGCAGCACCATGGGGATCACCGAGGCGACAGTGGCGCTCCAGAGCACGATGGCGACGATGGTCAGGGTCACCACCATGCCGATCTCGGGCCCCACCCCCAGGCTCCAGGCCCGCACCCAGGCCGCCAGTGCGATGGCGGCCGAGATGAGCAGACCGGTGGAGATCTCCTTTTTCAGCACGGTGCCGAGGTTTTTCAGGCTCACCTCCCCCACCGCCATGGCACGCACTATGGTGGTGGTGATCTGGGTACCGCTGTTGCCACCGGTACCGATGAGGAGCGGGATGAAGAAGGCCAGGGCGATGGCCGCCTCCAGCTGCTCTTCAAAGGCTCGCAGCACGGTGCCTGTGTAGGCTTCCGCCACGAACAGGATCAGCAACCAGCCCACCCGCTTGCGCCACAACTGCCAGGGGGTGGCCTGCAGATAGGGGGTATCCAGCGGCGAGGAGCCCCCTTGCAGCTCCGCATCCTCGGTGGACTCCAGCTCCAGGATGTCGGCGGCATCGTCCACGTGGAAGACCCCCACCAGACGACCCTGATCTTCCACCGGCAGGAGCGAGAGGTCGCGATCAATGAGCAGGCGGGCCGCCAGCTCCTGATCCGCCCGGGCGTTGATGCGCACCGCCTCCCCCTCCATCAGGTCCCCTACCGGCAGCAGCGGATCGGCGATCAGCAACGACTTGAGGGAGACGCTGCCAAGCAGGCGCTGCTCGCCGTCAACCACATAGAGATGACCGAACAGCCTGGCCTGATCCCAGGCGCCGTGGATCAGCTGCTTGGCGCTTTCCACCGTCGCATCGGCCTCCACTGCCAGGTATTCGTGGCGCATGTTGGCCCCCACCGACTCGTTCGGCCAGGCCAGCAGGGACTGGAAGGCTTTGCGGGCGGGCTCCGGCAGCCGGGCGAGCAGGGTCTTGCGATCGTGCTCGTCGAGCCTGCGCAGGATGGCCAGCAGGTCACGACGGGCCAGGGTGCCCTGCAGTATCCCCACGATGCTGCCATGCAGCCTGAGCAGCAGATGGCCGGCACACTCCGCCGGGAGGGAGGCGAGCAAGGACGCCCCTTCCGGCATGGAGAGGGTATCGAAGATGCAGTTGAGCTCTTCCGGGCGCAGGGTCAGAAGCTGATCGGCACGGGCCACCGGATCCAGGTTGTGCGCCAGCCAGTTGCGCAGGGCAACCGGGTCGAGCAGTTGATGACGATTGAGCAGGGTGTGTGTTTTCTTCATCACAGATGTCCTCATGTGATTTCAGGCGAACCTGAACGCCTCCGGCACCTGGCCGGATGCAACGGCAAGAAAACAGCAATTTGATTGACGAGTAACAGGCAGGAAATGACGCCGTCCGGCGTGTTTTCATCCCCACGTACCAGCTTTAGCACTGCATAACGTATCCGGCATGCCGGAAGCCACTTGGGTTGACACCTTAATCCGATGAAAACTGTCCTGATCTTGGGCGTCTCTGGACGTCGTGAGATCAGTGGCCTGTGTTTATGCAGGAGCCTCGCCTAACGAGATGCTGCGAACATTGATTGCACGGCGCTACCGTGCGGGCGGCATCATCTGCCCAGGCGCAGGTCGAGTCAAGGCAAACGGGCCCCTGGCAACGGGTTGTTACAAATTGGCCGGACGGCGGGCCCTTCATGAAACGAGGCTCCCCCGTGCGTGGCACGGGGGAGCCTGCGGTCAACGGATGAACGTCAGCGGATATAGTCGAAGAGGGTCAGCTTGCTTATCTTGCTGAAGGCGAGCTGGGAGGCACTCATGGCTGCATCCTCCTTGGAGAGGGCCGCGATCACCTCGTACATGTCCGCCTCGGACACCTTGGCCCGCGCCTGCTGGTTCAGGGTGCTGAGTCCGTCGTTGGAGCTCATCACCTGCTCCAGGCTGTTCATCCTTCCCCCCAGCTCCCCCAGTCCCCGGTCTATCTTGGTTCTGGCGTTGCTCATGTGGGTGGTGGCATCGGAGACCGCCAGCTGGAAATCGCTCTCGGACAGGGTCGGATCGCGCATGGCGGAGATGAAATCGGACATGCCATTGAGGATGTTGTCGTTTTTCGGGGTATCCAGCACGAAGTTCTGGGTCGCCGACCCCGCAGGGAGGTCGAGGGTGAGCGCCAGGCCGTTGAAGGGGATCTTGTTGCCTGCCACATAGTCGCCGCTTTGCAGCAGGGTGCCACCGCTGTCACGGATCTCGTAGGTGTCCGGCGGCCCGGCCAGGGTGCTGACCGCATACTGGTTGCTCGGCAGGGAAGCATCATAGTTGTTGCGATAGAAGCTCTCGAAGTTCCCCTGATCCGCCACCGACACCTGGATGTTGCCACTGGCGGCGCTGGCGGTGCGCCGGGTCGCCACCATCTCGAACAGATCGAAACCGGAGTCGTTGGCCGGGATCTGCACCGTGGGAGAGACCTGGATGTTGCGCTGCCCCGTGTCCCCCTGAAACACATAGTTGCCGCTGGCATCCTTGACGAAGGGCTGGGTCTTGCTCTGATTGCCGCCGAAGATGTACTCCCCCTGGGAGTTCTTGCTGTTCATCAGGTCGAACATCTGCTTTTGCAGCCCCTCCAGTTCGCTCGCGATGGCGTTGCGCTCCTCGGAGCCCATGGCGGAGTTGTTCGCCTTCTGGATCAGGGTCTGGGCACTCAGCATGGCGTTGTTGAGGGAGGTGAGCACCGTCTCCTCGTGGCCCAGGCTGTTCTCCAGCAGGCTGCCGTTGACGCCGTACTGCTTGAAGAGATCGATCTCCTTGGTCAGCGCCATCTTCTGGCTCATGCCGGCCGGGTCCTCCCCGGAACGGGAGAATTTATCCCCCGTCATCAACTGGTTGTAGGCGGTGTTCTGGCGCTCGCTCACCTTGCTCATGGAGGCAAGGTTGCGGTCATAGATCATGTTGGTGGTGATGCGCATGACTTACCTCACGGAGGAGAGCAGGGTGTCGAAGATGGTCTTGGCGGTATTCACTATCTGGGCCGAGGCCGCATAGGACTGCTGGAAGCGGATGAGGTTGGCCGCCTCCTCCTCCAGATTGACGCCGGAGACACTCTCGAAGATGGCGGTACTCTGGGTCAGCTTCGCCTCGTTGGCCTGCAACAGGGTCTTGGCCTGGCTGGTCTTGTTGCCAATGCCGCTCACCAGACCCGAGTAGGCATCGTTGAAGGTCATCTTGTCGTTGCTGGTGGCGGCGTTGTTGTTCTTACGCACCAGCTCCTTGTTCTGCAGCTCCGCCAGCGCCAGGCCGTTGGCGTTGTCCGCAAAGCCGTCCTTGTTGTAGCTGAGCGTGAAGCTGTCGTTGGCCTCCACCTTGCCGGTGATGCTGAACTCATAGCCCGGGCTCTGGGTCGGATCGGCGTAGACCTTGGGCCCCCCAAGGGGGCTCTCGAGGGCGGCCATCAGGTTCTTTCCCTTGCTGGAGGCGGGGGCCACACCGAGCAGGTTGTTGTTCTTGTCATAGACCTCGTAGTTGCCGCTGCCGTCGATCTTGATGACCTGGGGGGCACTCGGGTCCAGAGTGTTGGAGCCAAAACCCGAGCCCGTGCCGGTGTTGTAGACACCGCCCAGCGTTATTTCGCCCGAGCCCAGGTTCTGGGATCCCTTGTCCGCCTTCAGGGGGGATGCCAGCGCGATATCCTCGGGACGGGTGATCGCCTGCTCCAGGTTAGCAGCCGCATTCCGGGTGGGTTGCAACAAGATCTTGTCACCCGCGACCGGAGTGCCGGAGAGATCGATTTCGATGCCGTGCCCCGCCACCTCGAAGGTGGCTGGCGGCGTGGTCCCCGTGGCGAGCGAGGTACGCTGCCCGCTGCCGTCGATGGCGAATACCTCGTAACCGGTGGCGCTGTTGAACCGCACCTCGTAGTCGAAGGTGGTGACCTCGTTCCCCTTGCCGGGGACGAAGTTGACGCTGGCCGCCCCGTTACCCTGGTTGCTGGCGTAGGGCAGCCCCTGGCTTCCCTTGAGGGTGAAGAGATCCCCCCCAAGCTCGTTGTCGAGATCCATCCCCAGCCGGTTCTGCTGGTTCATGGCATCCCCCAGGGCGACGGCCAGCTGCCCCAGCTCCCGCTTGGCGGGCTCCAGATCCCGGCGCGCGGTGAAGAGGCCACCGATGGCACCGCCAATATCCTGGTCGTTGATGCTGGCCTGGTTCTTGCCCAGGGTCAGCTGCAGGGAAGGCTCACGGGAATCCGGGTCCCCCGGCACCACCTTGAACTGGGCCACGCCGCCATCGAGCACCAGAGAGTGCCCTGTGCTCATGTTGACCAGCATGCTGCCATTGGGCTGGGTCACGGTGCGGATCTCCATCTTCTCGGAGAGCTGGCGAATGGCCTCATCCCGCTGATCGAACAGCATCAGGTTCTCTTCAGGGGAGCCCTGGGTGCGGACGATGGCCTGGTTCAGATCGTTGATGCTGTTCAGCAGGCTGTTCACCCTGTCCGTCTCGTCCCCTATGGTGGCGTTGATGGTATCGGACTGCTTGTCGAGCTGGGCGGAGAGGGTATGGAACCTGTCCACCATGCCGCTCAGTTCACTCAGGGTCGTCTTGCGCCCTCCGATCTCGGACGGTGACTCGTTGGCGGTGTGGAAAGCCTTGAAGTAGGAGGTGATGGTGGTCCCCACGCTGTTGCTGGCATCACCAAGCAGGCTGTCGAGCTGGAACAGTTGATCGTAGCGGGTGTTGGCCGCCTGATAGGCGGACGTATCCCGGCGCACCTCGGCCTGGGCATAGGCGTTGATGATGCGATCGCTCACCATGTCGCCCGTCCCCAATCCGACGGAATTGGTGTAGATCAGGGTGCGTTCACGTACATAGCCCTGGCTATTGACGTTCACTATGTTGTTGCTGGTGGTCTGCAGCAGTCGCTGCTGGGCCAACACACCCGAGGTCCCAATTCCAAGCAGATCGCTTGCCATAGCTTACAGCTCCATCTCTGTGTTCCTGTCTGCAATGTTGCCGGGCGTCGAGTAACCGGCGATGGCATCACTGCGCAACACTTGTTTAAGTTTCCTGGCGTACTGGGGATCGGTGGCATAACCGGCCTGCTGCAACGCCTCGAAGTAACGTTCCGGGCTGTCCACCTTGGCCAGCGCCCCCTTGTAGCGACTCCCAGAGGTCAGGAAATCCACGTAGTCGTTGAAGCTCTCTTCGAACGACTCGTAGGAGCGAAACGCCGCCTTCTGGCGCGAGGCCACCCCTTGCTCGTATTCCAGGGTGCTCACCACCGCCTTGGGGCCTTCCCAACGCGGATCGGCCTTGATGCCGAACAGGTTGTGCGTCACGTTTCCGTCTGCATCCTTGATCACCCGCTTGCCCCAGCCACTCTCAAGGGCGGCCTGGGCCACCAGCACCGCCGGGCTCAACCCCAGCTTGTCCGCCGCCTTCTTGGCCAGCGGCATCAGCCTGTCGACGAACTCTTCCGGGCTGTCAAACACCTTGGCGCTGCCATCCAGGGCCGAAGGCCTCTGGCTGCTGCCCATGGGCGGCACGGTGCGGTGGGGGCGTCTTGGCAGGGCCAGCGTACGCTCGGCCCCATTCAGCTCACCCTTCATTTCGTTATCAGCAAAATCTTTGCCAACTTTGGCGGCAGCAATCAGATCGTTGGAGGCGCTGGGGGGTTGATAGGGCTTGTAGACCCGCTCGGTACGCTGGGGCAGCTTGAGTACCCGGCCATCCTGATGGGTGAAGGTCTGCTCGGGTGAGAGCTGCCTGGCCACCATCTCTGCAATGCCCAGCCCCCCCTTGCTCGACATGTCGGCAACCCGCTGCTCGTCCAGCATCCCTTCATAGAACTGGGTGTAGCTGCTGTTCATCGGGTTGCCCTCGGTGAGCACCGAGTTGGCCTGGCGCATCCCCTTGAACAGGGTCTGGGTGAAGATGGATTCGAACTGGCGGGCGGCCGCCATCAGGGCCCCTTGCTTCCCCTCCTTGCTCAGGCTCATCTGGCGCAGTTTGTCCAGGTTCTGGACGTCCTGCACCATGCCAATATTGATACCGCTCTGGGTGTCGAACTCTGCCATAACCTACCTCTTTGCCGCCCGTGGCAACCGCTTGCCGCTCACGAAATTACAGAATGACCAGTTGGCCCTGGATCGCGCCCGCCTGCTGCAGCGCCTCCAGGATCGCCATCAGATCCCCGGGGGCGACCCCCACCTGGTTCACCGCCCGCACCAGGTCGTCCAGGGTCGCGCCGGTATCGAGCTTGAACATCCGACCGGGATCCTGCTGCACGTTGATGGTGGAGTTGTTGGTGACCGCCGTCTGCCCGCCAGCGAGCGGATTGGGTTGGGAGACCTGCTGGTTCTCGGCGATGGTGACCGTCAGCCCACCGTGGCTGATGGCCGCCGGGCGCAGCTTGACCTCGCTGCCGATGACGATGGTCCCGGTGCGCGAATTCACGATGATCTTGGCGGACTCGCTCGCCGGGTCCACTTCCAGGTTCTCGATGGTGGAGAGGTAGGAGACCCGCTGGGCCGGATCCCGCGGTGCGAATACCTTGATGGAGGTGGCGTCCATCGCCTGGGCGGTGTTCGGACCCACAAGATCGTTGACCACGTCCGCCAGACGGCGGGCGGTGGTGAAGTCCGGCCGGTTCAGGTTGAAGGTGATGGTGTCGCCCTGGCTGAAGGAGTTGGGAACCTCCCGCTCCACAGTCGCCCCGTTGGCGATGCGCCCCACTGTGGGCGTGTTCACCACTACCTTGGAGCCGTCCGCCCCTTCGGCCCCGAGGCCACCGACCACCAGGCTGCCCTGGGCCACCGCATAGACGCGGCCATCCAGCCCTTTCAGGAAGGTCTGGAGCAGGGTGCCGCCACGCAGGCTCTTCGCCTCGCCGATGGCGGAGACGGTGACGTCTATGGTCTGGCCCGGCTTGGAGAAGGGGGGCAGATCCGCGTGGATGGCCACCGGCGCCACGTCCTTGATCTTGGGCTTGATGTTGTCAGGCACCTTGATGCCGAAGTTGTTGAGCATGGTCCTGAAGGTCTGCTCGGTGAAGGCGTTGTTCTTCTCCCCCGTGCCGGGCAGGCCCACCACCAGACCGTAACCGATAAGCTGGTTGCTGCGCACTCCTTCCACCGAGGCGAGGTCCTTGATGCGGGATGCGTGCGCCAGCCCGAAGGGCAGCAGGCAGCACAGCAGGGCAAGCAGACGGAATCGGTTCATGACATCTCCTAACAAAACCTTCCTGATCCGGGGCCCGTGAACGCCCCGGACTCTTGAGTCTTAAATGGGCCACCAGGGGCCGTTGAAGAAGCTGGTGAGCCAGCCCTGTTCCTGGGTGTTCGCCAGATCCCCGGTACCACCGTAATAGATACGCGCATTGGCCACCCGCTGGGAGGAGACGCTGTTTTCCGAGCTCACGTCCTCCGGGCGCACCAGACCGGTGATACGGATGTATTCGTTGCCATTGTTGAGCATGATCCACTTCTCGCCGCGCACCAGCAGGTTGCCGTTTGGCAGTACCTTGACCACGCTGACCGAGATGTTGCCCTGCAGGCTGTTGCTCTGATCCGCCTTGGCCTGCCCCTTGAAGGCACTGTTCTGGCCGATGGAGGCCGACAGATCGTAGGGCCCCGCCGTGACCGGCACGCCACCCAGAGTGACGGGGTCGAGCGCCAGCTTGTTGTCCTTGCCGCTCTGGGTGTTGGCCTTTTTCGACGCCGAGGTCGACTCCGCCAACTGGATGGTGATGATGTCACCCACCCGGTGCGCCTTGATGTCCGAGTAGATGCCGTTGACCTGCTCGGGCTGGAAGATGGCGCCGGTCGGGCGCACCGACACCGGCTCCGACTCCCCGTAGACGGGGGCGAAATCCGGGTCATCCGGTTTGGCGGTATTGGGGGTACTGGTGCAACCCGCCAGCGTCAGCAGTCCCAGCATCCATATGGCTTTCATCATGACACTCCTTTCATCAGGTCCGCTGGGTCAGGAAGGACATCATGGAGTCGACGGCGGAGATGACCTTGGAGTTCATCTCGTAGACCCGCTGAGCCTGGATGAGATTCACCAGCTCCTCGGTCACGTTGACGTTGGAGGTCTCCAGCATCCCCTGCTTGATCACCCCCAGCCCGTCCGCACCGGCAGTCCCCTGAATGGGGGCGCCGCTGGACTGGGTCTCGAGGAAGAGGTTCTCCCCCATGGGCTGCAGGCCGGTGGGGTTGACGAAGTCCGTGGTGTTGATCTGGCCCACCACCTGGGATTGGCCATCCCCCTTGAGCTGGACGGAGACCTGGCCATCCTCCCCCACGGTGACGCTCTGGGCGTTCTCGGGGATCTGGATCTCCGGTTGCAACGGGTAACCGTTGCCCGGGGTGACGATGGTTCCCTCGTCGTTCAGGGTGAACTGGCCGTTGCGGGTATAGGCGGCGCTGCCATCGGGCAGCTGGATTTCGAAGTAGCCGCGGCCGCTGATCATCAGATCAAGGGAGTTATCCGTGGTCTGGACGTTGCCCTGACTGTGGTTTTTCTGGGTGGCGACCACCTTGGCCCCCGCCCCCAGCATCAGGCCGGAAGGGAGCTCGGTGTCCGCCGAGGAACGACCGCCAGGCTGGTTGATGTTCTGATACAGCAGATCCTCGAAGATGGCTCGCGCCTTCTTGTAGCCCACTGTGCTGGCGTTCGCCAGGTTGTTCGAGGTGACCGAGATGTTGGTCTGCTGGGCATCGAGGCCGGTCTTGCTGATCCAGAGTGCAGGATTCATGGGGTGCTCCTTGATTAGCTGATACGCAGCAGCTGGGTTTGTGCCTCGTCGTTCTCCTCGGCGGTCTTCATGATCTTGACCTGAGTTTCAAACTGACGTTGCAAGCGAATAAGGTTGGTCATCTCGTCGACCACGTTGACGTTGCTCCCCTCGAGGGAGCCGGCGATCAGGCCCACATCCGCAGACGCGGCCTCATTCTGGCCATCCTTGCGGCGAAACATGCCGTCCTGGCCTTTCTCCACCGCATCTGCCGCCGGGTTGACCAGCTTGATACGCTGGAAATCTTCCGGCAGGTTGGCGGCTGCCCCCTCGGGACGGCCGCTGATGGTACCGTCACGATTGATCTCGATCTTCTCCATGGGCAGGGGCAGCACGATGGGCTGACCGGCATCATCCACCACATTCAGACCGGTGGAAGTCTGCAGATTGCCGGTGGCATTGAGCTGCAGGTTGCCCATGCGGGTATAGGCTTCCGCACCGTTGGGATCCTGCACCGCAATCCAGCCTGGCCCATCGACGGCAACGTCAAGATCCCGACCCGTGGTCATCAGCATGCCGTGCTGCAGGTTCTGGCCCGGCCGCTCGGTCATGGCGAACACCCGCGTGGGCAGCCCTTCGCCAAACGCCTGCATGCTGCGCGCCTGCTCGAAGTCAGACTTGAAGCCAATGGTGTTGGCGTTGGCAAGGTTGTTGCCACGAACAGCCAGGCTGTTCATGTTCTCCTTGGCCCCGGACATGGCGATGTAAAGCAGGTGATCCATGGGATCCTCCGTCAAACAGATGACTCTCACAGCTCAACTGCAAGTTGAATGCCAATAGAGATGACGAAGACGGAATGAAAGGAGGAAATGAGGCGGGACGGAAATGACAAGGGGCGCCGAAGCGCCCCTGCCAACTACCCGCCGTCTTAGCGGATCTGCAGTATGTTCTGCTGCAGGGAGCTGTTCACTTCCAGGGAACGGGAGTTGGCCTGGAAGTTGCGCTGGGCAGTGATGAGGTCGACCAGCTCGGTGGTGAGATCCACGTTGGACTGCTCCAGTGCCGACGACTTGATGGAGCCGAACGTGCCGGAGTTCGGGGTGCCGGGCAAGGCATCGCCAGAGAGCAGGGACTGGCGCCAGGAGGTGTCGCCGACCTGGGTGAGACCCTGGGCATTGGCAAACTTCGCCATGGCCACCATGGCCACCTTGACGGTGGTGGCGTTGCTGTAAGTGGCGGAGACAATGCCATCCGCCCCGATCTCCACCTTGGTCAGGCGACCGACGGTGGAGCCGTCCTGGGTCAGCTTGCTCACTTCAAAGGGGGAGGCGTACTGGGTCACGGTACCAAGCTTGAACTCAATCTCCTGGGTGCCATCGGCGCCATTGGTGATGATACCAGCCCCTGTCGCCCCCAGGGGTTCCGTCTTGATGACCGCCGGGGTGGTGGGTGTGACCATCTTGCCGGAGGCATCGAAGGTCACCCGGGCGCTCAGGGGGGCCTGGCTCAAACCGGTCGCCATGGTGGTGGCCGTACCGCCTACGATGTCGATGGGCTTGTCCCCTTCATAGAGGTACATGCGCCAGGCAGTCGGCACCGCCGCTTGGGTAGGATCGGCCGGATCCGCTTCCTTGGTGAAGTACTGGGTGATGGTGTGTGGCTCGCCCAGGGAGTCATAGACCACCACGGAGGTGGAGGAGGAGTAGGTGGTCGAGTCAGTGGGATCGAATTTGGAGGCATTGACATCCATCAGCGTTTTCGTGCTGGAAGGCAGGTTGAAACCAGCCTCGACCGTCGTGGTCTGCACCGGCTCACCGGCCTTGTCCGGGATCTGGATGGGCTTGGTGGCGTTGATGCTCACCGCCTTGGGGGTGCCATCAGAGTTGATCTCGTACCCTTGCAGATAACCGCCGGAGTTGCTGACCATGTAGCTGCTTTCATTGAGCTTGAAGGCGCCCGCACGGGTGTAGGTGCGATCCAGGTTGGTCAGGCCGTCCGAGGTCACGAAGAAGCCGTTGCCCTGGATGGCGAGATCCAGCGCGTTGTTGGTGAATTGCAGCGCGCCCTGGTGGAACTGCTGGGCCACAGCGCCAGTCGCCACCCCGTTGCCGACCTGGGTCTTGGCGTTGACGAAGATGGAGTTGGCATAGACGTCGGCAAACTCGGCACGGGACTCCTTGAAGCCGGTGGTATTGACGTTGGCAATGTTGTTCGCGGTGACGTTCAGGTCTTTTTGAGCCGCATTGATGCCGCTGAGGGCATTGTTGAATGACATGTCTTTCTCCTTAGATCACTGCGTTAGAGGACGAAGCCGACTGGGTGGTGGTCTTGCCGGTCGTCGCGCCAATTTCCAATACATCGGTCAGGTAGATGCCGCCCAGTCCCTTGAGTTTGAGGGTGCTGGGGTTGGTGCTCGTTCCCAGGGTGACGCTCTCCACCTTGGCGTAAGTCAGGGCGGGGACGCTCTCCGACTTGCCGTCGACGGTGGCATGCGCCTCTATCGAATACTTGCCGCTCTTGGCCTGGTTGCCGGACTTGTCCTTGCCATCCCATTCAAAGGCCACGTTCCCCTTGTGGCTCCCTTCGATGGCGAACTCTCGGATGACCTGGCCGCTCTCGTCCTTCACCGTCACCTTGATGTTGCTGCCGCCATCGCCGGTGGCGATGACCCCCGTGAGGGTGCCCCCCTTCTCCACGTAACCCGTGTTGGACGGGATCAGCACGTTCTGCCCCACCAGCGCGGAAGCCTGCAGCGCCTGGCTGGAGGTCATCAGGCTGTTGAGGCTCTCCATCTGGGTGGAAAGGCTGCTGATCCCCTGAGACGTCGACATCGAGGTCATCTGGGAAAGCATCTGGGCGTTGTCCACCGGTTTGAACGGATCCTGATAGGAGAGCTGCATGGTCAGCAGCTTCAAGAAGGACTCCTGATCCAGCTCCTTTTTCTGGGTACTGGTGTTGGCCGTACTGGTCTGGGCCGACGTCGTCCGGTTGACGCCCAGCAGGCTGTCATAGGTATCTGCCACTTATGCTCCCCCCTCTAGGGCGTGCCCACTGGGCCGATTGTTGCCGCCTGGCAGGCGATCATGGGTCACTCTCATCCGGGTTCACCTCTGTCAGGACTTGCCCAGACCCAGGGTCTGCTGCAACATTTTCTTGGCCGCATCGGCCACCTGGACGTTGGTCTGGTAGCTGCGCGACGCCGCTATCATGTCCGCCATCTCTTCCACCATGTTGACGTTGGGCTTGAAGATGAAGCCATCCTTGTCCGCCATGGGGTGATTCGGGTTGTACTCCTTGAGCAGGGGCGCATCACTCTCGACGATGCCCTTCACATCCACCCCGACCGAGGCCTGCTTGTCGGACATGGCCTGATCCAGCTGGGCGGCAAAGACTGGCCGCCTGGCGTGGTAAGTTTTTTCCACGCTGGAGCTGACACTGTCAGCGTTGGCCATGTTGCTCGCCACCGTGTTGAGGCGAACGGACTGCGCGCTCATGGCAGAGCCTGCAATGTCAAAGACCTTGAACAAACTCATCCTTGCTCTCCTTTCAGTGCCTTGAGCAGGCCGCTTATCTTGCTGTTCATGAATTCAAGGGAGGCCTGGTATTCGAGGCTGTTGCGCAGGAACTCGCTGCGCTCCTGCTGCACGTCCACCGTGTTGCCGTCACCGGTATCCGGTTGCAGGGGATTGCGGTACTGGGTCGTGCCCGGGGTATCCATCTGCAAGGCGAAGTGCTTCTCGCTGGTGGTGCTGAGCCCGAACCCTTGCTGGCCCTGGGCATCCTGCAACGCCTGTGAGAAGTCGATGTCACGGGCCTTGAAGCCCGGCGTGTCCGCATTGGCGATGTTGCTGGACAACACCTCGGCACGCTTGGCGCGCACGCTCAGCGTGTACTGATGAACACCGAATGCCTTGTCGAATGAAATTGCCATAGCACACCTCCTGCTTCATGAATATTTAGCAAGAGGTGTGCCAAGAGGGTATTGAGCGGGGTTATTTGACCTTGTAGACGATGCCGGGGTTGCAGCGGATCATCTCGAACTTGTCGGTGAGGCCGGCCAGAGACTCGGAGGCCCCCAGCATCAGGTAGCCGCCAGGATTGAGGCTGCTGGCGAACTGGTTGAGGATCTTGGATTTCACTTCGGGCGCAAAGTAGATGAGCACGTTGCGGCAGAAGATGATGTCAAACTTGCCGAGCAGGCTGTAGCTCTCCAGCAGGTTGAGGGGACGGAAGCTGGTCAATTTTCTGACACGCTCCACCACCCGCATCTTGTTGTCGCCACAGGGTTCGAAAAAGAGTCGCTTGCGCTCGGGGGAGAGCCCGCGAGCCAGCGCCAGGCTATCGTAGACACCCTCCTTGCACTGGTTGAGCATGGTGCTGGAGATATCGGTCCCCACTATCTGCACCCCGCCCGGCAAGGTACCCGGCCGCTTGACTTGCTGCTCCAGCGCCGTCATGGCGATGGAGTAGGGTTCCTGCCCGGATGAAGAGGCGGCAGACCATATCTTGATGGGACGACCGCTCTTGCCAAGCTCCGGGAAAATCTTGTCGCTCAGCAGCTGGAACGGATAGGTATCGCGAAACCACAGAGTCTCGTTGGTGGTCATGGCATCGACCACCGCCATCTTGAGCTCCCGCTCGCGCACGCTCATCGCCCGGGTGACCAGATCAGACAGACTCTCGATACCAAACTGAGTCATCAAGGGCGACAGGCGGCTCTTGACCAGATACTGTTTGTTGTCACCCAGCACTATGCCGCTCTGTTGCGCCAGAAAATTGCTGAATTGCCTGTATAAGTCGTCCGAAAGTGTCTTCATGCAGTTGTTCTTCTTGATTAGAGAGCGCCTTGTACGGCCTTGGCCAATTCATCCGGCTGGAATTTGGCAATGAAATTGTTCGCTCCGACTTTCTGCACCATGGCCTGATTGAACACCCCACTGAGGGAAGTGTGCAGGATAACATGCAAATCCTTGAGGTTGGGATTGTTGCGGATCTCGGCGGTGAAGGTATAACCGTCCATCTCCGGCATCTCGATGTCCGAAATGACCAGGGCTATCTGATCCTTGATGGGACCGTTCTTGGACATCTCCAGCAACATGTTGAGCGCTTCCCGTCCATCCTTGGCCAGCACGCACTGTACCCCGATAGCCTCCAGTGCCCGTTGAACCTGCTTGCGCGCAACCGAAGAGTCGTCCGCAACCAGCACGGGACGCCCGTGAGGATTGCGCTCCACGCTTGCTTCCACCAGTTCGGTGGACACCTCGGTGGAGACCGGCGAGATCTCGTTGAGAATGCGCTCCACGTCCAGGATCTCCACCAGCTCACCATCTACCTCGGTCACCGCCGTCATGTAGTTGATGCGACCTGCCCCTTTGGGTGGCGGCAGGATGGACTCCCAGTTCATGTTGATGATGCGCTCGACCGAGTGGACCAGGAACCCCTGAATGGAGCGGTTGTACTCGGAGATGATGATGAAGCACTTGGAGAGGTCCTGGATGGGGCGTTTGCCCATCGCCATGCTGAGATCGATCACCGAGATGGTCTGGCCACGGATATGTGCCACGCCGCGAATGCAGGAGTTGAGCTTGGGCATGACGGTCAGAGGGGGACACTGCAGCACCTCGCGTACCTTGAATACGTTGATGCCAAATCTTTGACGTCCATTGAGACGAAACAACAGCAGCTCCAGCCTGTTTTGTCCCACTAGCTGGGTTCGCTGGTTGACCGAGTCCAGAATACTCGCCATAAACACTCCCTAAAAATGCTTGGCACTGATCGTGCATGTCATTATGCATGCACATTGGCTTGCATCAGATCATCGTTGTTTCAACAACCGAATAATTCTGGAGCAAGCATAGTTAACTACGGTGGTATACGTGAATAACTTATCGACCGGTAAGCAAAAATGATTAGTAGACTTTTCCTTATCTTACTGCCGTTTTGCAGTCTGTCTCACGCCATGGCGTCCGAGGTCACCGACTATCTGCAAGAACAGGCACAGGCGTTCGTGCTCGACCAGCTCGATATTCCCCTCGATGCACAGGCCGACGTCAAGGCCGGTACCATTGACGAACGCCTCCCCCTCACGCGCTGCGAAGATGCCCTCACCATTTCCCTCCCCGCCAGGATGGAGATCCGGCGCAACACCACCGTCTACCTCAAGTGCGAGGGAGAGAAATCCTGGGATCTCTATCTACCGGTCCGGGTCAGCATCCAGAAACCCTATGTCACCGTCGCCGTCCCGGTTGCCAAGGGAGACATTCTGAGTGAACCCATGCTGACCCTGGCATACCAGGACCAGACCCTGATCCGTGGCGACTACCTTACCGACCCGACCGCCCTTATCGGGGTACGCAGCAAGCGTGAGCTCAAACCGGGTCAGCCAATCAGGCTCACCCAGGTATGCGTGGTCTGCAAGGGGGACCAGGTCACCCTGAGCGCCGAAAACAGCGGCATGCAGATCAAAACCATGGCCCGCGCCTTGCAAGATGGCAGCTTCGGAGACATGATCCGGCTTGTCAACACGCGCTCGGGCAGAACGGTGCAAGGCCAGGTCAGTGCAGTGGGCTCCGTGGTCGTGACATTCTGACACATGAATGCACTGCGCAATTTTTTTCTAAAGTTCTGACCGCCGTCACCGATATACAGGTAAGCGAACAGTAAAGCAGACGAAGGTAAACCTTATGGCTATCAACAATATCAACAACTTGGCTAACAACCGCCTGCAAAACAGCGGCAGCAGCCAAGGTGTAGCCACCAAGTCGGCGACCTCCAGCGAGAGCAGCCGTGCGACGACCGTCAAGAGCGACTCTGTCTCCTTGACCAGTGAGGCGCAGCAATTGCAACAGATGCAGAAGACCCTCAACACCGCCTCCACCGGTAACGAGAGCCGCGTCGAGAGCCTGAAGAAGGCCGTGGCCAGTGGGGAGTACAAGGTCAACAGCGAAGCCGTGGCCAGAAAGATGTTCAGCTTCGAAGCCGATCTGGATAAACGGTTGGGATGATGGACCTCCCTTCGCTGCTGCGCGCTCAGGACGACAACCTCTCCCAGATGCAAGGCTTGCTGGCAGAGGAGTTCGACCTGCTCAAGGCTCACCGGGCCCTTGCCTTGCCGGCACTCGCCGATCGCAAGCAACAACTGCTGGTGGCCATCGAGACGCTGGACAAGACTCTGGCGGAGCTACCCGACCTGCAGCAACAGCTGGGCGCCTTCCCGACCCAATTGCAGGCCCTTCAAGCCAAGCTGGAAGCCTGTCAGGAGCAGAACAACCTCAATGGACGTTTGCTCGAACTCAGCATTGTTTCCAATCGCCGTCTCGCCAGCTTCCTCAGCAAGCTCAGAGACAGCAGCTCCCTGACCTATGACGCCAAAGGCAATACCCGCTCGGGTACCCGCTCTTTCGGGATCAAGGCCTGATCTCCTCTCCCCCTTCTGATTTCCTCTCCTTGTCAGCCCCTAGTCAGAGCACCAGCTGCATCAGGGTTTCTCCATCCTTGCAGGCATGGATACTCATGCAGCCCTCGTCATAGCGCCCATAACTGGCCACCCACTCGTCCCTTGGAAAACAGATAGACCCCGGGTTCATCAGGAAAATCTCTCCCTCCTGGCGCAGCACAGGCACATGGGTATGACCGCTGATGAACAGGCTCCCTGCTGGCAGGGGCACGTTGCCGGGCTCATAGAGATGACCGTGGCTGACAAACCAGCGCCGCCCATCCACCAGCAGCTGGTTGTAGGGCGCCGTGATGGGGAAGTGGAGCAGCATCTGGTCCACCTCCGAATCACAATTGCCACGCACCGCCATGATGCGGGGGGCCAGCTCGTTGAGCCTTGCCGCCACGGCGGCAGGATCATACCCCGCCGGCACCGGATTACGCGGCCCGTGATTGAGCAGATCCCCGAGCAGCAGATAGTGATCAGGCTGCCAGGGAGCGAGTTGCGCCAGCACCTGCTCGAGGGCAGTCAGACTGCCGTGCAGATCCGAGATAATGGCAATCTTCATTCCACACTCCTCATGGCTGGCTGAAATAGAGATCTTTGGTGGCGATGGCGCCCTTGAGGTTGCGGCTCGGCAAGCCGCGCAGTGCCGGGTCCACCAGTCGCATCTGGTTGTAGTGATAGACGGGGATGACGGGCACCTCCTCCATCAGCAGTTGCTCGGCCTGATGATAGATCCCGGACCGGGCGTTGGCATCCAGGGTCTCGGAGGCCTGCTGCAGCAGACCATCGAAGGCGGGGTTGCAGTAGCCGCTCTCGTTCTGGGGATCCTGGCAGCGGAAACTGCCAAGCATGGACGACGGCTCGACATAATCACCAAACAAAAATGAACGAGCCAGCATGAAATCACCACTGTCCTTGGCGACCTGATAGGCATTCCACTCCATGTTGTTGAGAGAGACCTCGACCCCCAGCGGTTTCCACATGGCCGCCACCGCCAGGGCCAGCTTCTTGTGGTTCTCCGACGTGTTGTAGGTCAGCGTCAGCCTGAGGGGATGGGCGCTGTTGTAGCCCGCCTGGGCCAACAGTGCGGCGGCCCGGGCCAACCGGGTCGGCTGGTCTTCCCGGGAGAGGGGGATATCCAGCTCGTCATAACCCGGCATGGCGGGCAGCAGTGACCAGGCAGAGCGCTCCCCCTGGCCGCTCACCTTCTCGGTCAGCAGGTGGCGATCGATGGCCATGGAGAGCGCCTGGCGCACCCGCACATCCTGCAACTCGGGGCGATTGAGATTGAAAGTGTAAAGATAGGTGCCAAGCAGCGGCAGACCCCAGATCCGCTCCGGTGCCTCCTGCATGGTCTTCTGGTAGTACTCCAGCGCCACCTTGTTGGTGAGCTGGATCTCCCCCGCTTCGTAACGCAGGCGCTCCCCATGCTGGGAAGCGAGCGGCAGGTAGGTCACCCGCTGGATCCGGGTATGGGCGTCATCCCAGTACTGGGGGTTGCGTTCGGCTTCGATGCGCTCGTTCACCACCCAGCTCGCCAGCTTGTAGGGGCCATTGCTCACCATCTTGCCTGGCTGGGTCCACTGCTTGCCAAACTGGGCGATGACCCGCTCGTTGACCGGCACGAAGGGGCGCTGGCTGACCAGTTGCAGGAAATAGGGAACGGGGCGCTCCAGGGTCACTTTCAGGATCTGGTCGCTTTCTGCCTCCACCCCCAGGGCATCGAGGTCGAGCGCCCCGGCATAGATGGACTGGGCATTGTTGATGCCGGTCGCCAGCAGCAGGCCGGCGGAGGGGGAAGCCTGCGCCGGGTTCAGCAGCCGCCGCCAGGCGTAGACGAAATCCCGGGCAGTGAGGGGCTCGCCGTTGGACCATTTGAGCTGGGGGCGCAGGAAGAAGCGCCACACCAGCCCATCCTCGCTGGTCTCCCAGCGCTGGGCCTGGGCGGGCACTATCTTGCCCTGACCATCCTCGCTCACCAGCCCCTCAAACAGGTCCACCAGCACCACCTCCCCCGGGAAACCGGAGCGGATCAGGGCCGGATCGAGGGACTCGGGTTCGGCGCCATTGCCCTTGACCAGGGTCTGCCTGTCCGACAGCACGGGCTGCTGCACCACGGTAGTGGCCTGAAGCGGCGGCACCGCCATCAACCCGAACAGCAAGGGAGAGAGCCAGCGGCGGGCTGGCCTGGCGGCGAAACGGTAAAACATGACATCAACCTCGTTCAATTCTTTTGACTGCAATGGGGGGAAGGCCGGCGGCGGGCCTGGAACCGAATGCATCATGCCGCGCTTGTTATCCCCGAAGACGACCCGTATTGTATCGGGCCTGCCCGATAGAGGGAGTCTTTCGGGCTATTTTTTTCAAGGTTTTATGACGACACGGCCGCCACGGGTGGGCGCAATCGCCAGAAGGCGCACTCCCCTGCCCCCTTGGCAATCGCCCCGGGGCGATGTGTCGCCTGCAAGTCCGGTTGTCGTCTACCGTTTCAGGGGTCTTTATGGGTTACGAATGGCTGGCGCTGGCTGCCGCCAGTTTATGGGCGATCGCCGCCCTCATCTCCGTCAAACCGGCTCGCCATCTGGGGGCCTTTGCCTACAGCCGCTGGCGGATGTTCCTGGTCAGCCTGATGCTGGCCAGCGCAAGTCTGGTGACGGGAGGCTGGCAGACCCTCACCGAGAGCGCCCTTCCCCTGCTGGCCCTCTCCGGCCTCATCGGCATCTTCGTCGGCGACACCGCCCTCTTTGCCTGCATGAACCGGCTCGGCCCCAGGCGCAGCGGTCTGCTCTTCTCCTGCCACGCCCTCTTCTCCGCCCTGCTCGGGCTCTGGCTCTTTGGCGAGCGGCTCGATGGTTGGCGCCTGCCAGGCGCCTTGCTGGTCCTGGCCGGGGTCATGCTCGCCATCCTGTTTGGTCGTCGTGGCGACAACCAGCAGAACGAATGGGAGCAGGTGCGCGGCCGCCTCGTGGTCGGCATAGCCCTTGGCCTCACCGCAGCCCTGTGCCAGAGCCTCGGAGCCATCATCGCCAAGCCGGTGATGATGAGCGGCACCGTGGACGCGGTGAGCGCTTCCGGCGTGCGCATGGGCAGCGCCCTCTTGGCACACTGCGTCTTGCGGGCACTGCGCCTGCCGCTCGCCATGCCGCACAACCCCATCAACCGGCAGGTGCTCGGCATGATAGGCATCAACGGATTTCTGGCGATGACGCTGGGAATGACCCTGATCCTGGTGGCCCTGCGTCAGGGAGATGTGGGCATGGTGGCCATCTTGTCTTCCACCACACCGGTCATTCTGCTGCCCTTGCTGTGGTGGCACTCGGGGATGCGTCCCTCGCTCCCCGCCTGGGCCGGAGCCCTGCTGGCCACCCTGGGCACGGCCCTGGTGCTGGGAATGGGGAACTGAGCTCCGTCTCTCCTGCAAGAAGGAAGGACCAACACGCCCATCGGCGGCACTGAGCCGCCGATGCTCACCCTTGCCGGGCAGGGAGAGAGGCGATCGCGTCCCTAGAACAGGGCCACTTCCTCTTCGGTCAGCTCCCGGTATTCCCCCGGTGCCAGCTCATCGTCCAGAGCCAGATCGCCGATGCGTTCCCGATGCAGCCCGACCACCTTGTTGCCGATGGCGGCGAACATCCGCTTCACCTGGTGATACTTGCCCTCGTGGATGGTCAGGCGTGCTTCCCGCTCGTCAAGGATTTCCAGCTCCGCAGGGCGGGTCTTGTCGTTCTCGTTGCGCAGGTAGATACCGTCGGCAAAGAGCGAGATGGCCTCTTCACTCACGGGATCAGCCAGCCAGACGTGGTAGGTCTTCGCACACTCGTGCCGGGGCGACGTGATGCGATGGGACCACTGGCCGTCATCGGTGATCAGCACCAGCCCGGTGGTATCGAGATCGAGGCGCCCCACCACGTGCAGTTTACCCATGGCCGGCTCGTCGAGCAGGTGGAACACGGTGGCGTGATCCGGGTCCTCGTTGGAGCAGACATATCCTTCCGGCTTGTGCAGCATGAAGTAGCGATTCTGCAGGTTCAGGGTCAAGGTCACACCGTCAAACTCGATCTGGTGTTGCTCATTGATGTGAAAGGCGGGCTGCTTGACCAGCACGCCGTCTACCAGCACTTCCCCCTGACGGATCAGCTTGCCCGCCTGGGAACGGGTCAAATCGGAGCAATCGCAAAGAAATTTGTCGAGCCGCATGCAAAAACCTCGGAATCCATCATGATTGGGGGCGACATTATATCGGTCAGACCCGACAACACCAGTACTAAGCGACAGGGACTCAAGATGGCGCCTGACGCCATGATGTGCCAGTGATAGACTGCCGTCAGCAGACCGACATCACACATAATAATAAGCCCAGGATGTACCCATGAAGCCGACGAAGTCTCACCCCGTCATCCCCGTCAGCCAGCTAAAACCTGGCATGTATGTCATTGCCATTGCCAGCCAGACCGGCGCCATGGAGATTGCCCAGACCGGCATGGTGACCAACCCCCAGCAGGTGGAGGCGCTGATCCGGCGCGGCGTGCTGACGGTGCGGGTGGATCTTGCCCGCAGCAAGCTGCCGGGAGGGGGCTCGGCAAGCCCGGCGGATGTGGTGACAAACGGGGCGGGCTCCTCTCGTCAGATCGGCAGTGGTGAAGGGCGCGAGCTCAAGATCCGTCGGCTCTATCAGGAAGCGCGCGAACTCCAGGGCAAGTTCATTCGCCATCTCAAGGCCGGAGAGCCCATCGACATCACGCCCCTTGCCGCCGTGGCCGAAGAGATGGTCGATACCATGTTTACCCACGGCGATGCCATGCTCTGTCTGGCGCGGATCCGTGCCAAGGATGCCTACCTGATGGAGCACTCCATGAATGTCGCCATCCTCCTGGCGAACTTCGGCCGCTACCTGGGGCTGGATCGCAGCGTGCTCAAGGAGCTGACCCTCGGTGGCCTGCTCCACGACGTGGGCAAGATCATGACCCCGGACGAGGTGCTCAACAAACCGGGCAAGCTCACCGATGAGGAGCTGGAGGTGATGCGCGAGCACGTGGTCCACAGCCACGACATCCTGGCCGCCACCGCCGGCATCACCCCCATCATGCTGGAGGTGGCCGCCAACCATCACGAGCGGATCGATGGCACTGGCTACCCGCGGCGCCTCAAGGGGGATCAGCTCTCCCTCTACACCCGCATGAGCGGCATCGTCGATGTCTACGATGCGGTGACGGCAGACAGGGTATACAAACAGGGCATGCAGCCAACCCAGGCGTTTCGCATTCTGCTCAAGGGGGTTGATCTGCATTTTGATGCCGACCTGGTAACCAGGTTCATCAAGTGCATGGGGGTCTATCCGGTGGGTACCCTGGTGCAGCTCTCCAACCAGCGCCTGGCCATCGTGATGCAGCGCAACGAACAGCAACCGCTCAAGCCCGTGGTCAAGGTGATCTATCACGCAGGCCATCGCCATTATCTCGAGGTGCAGTGGCTGGATCTCGCCAAAAACGGGGTTCAGGAGACCATAGAGAGCACGGTGGACCCCAAGGAGTTTGGCATCAACCTGGCCAACTTCGTCTAACCTGTCCGGCTTGTTGGCTGCAGCTCGCGGCAATGGCGAATCAGGAACTCCTCATCCAGCGGGGATAGATCGAAGCGCAGGCAGGCCTCTTCGATGGCCCGGATGTCGTGTTGATGGTGTTCGCTGAGCCAGCGCACCGCGCGGCGCAAGTCTTCACCATGGGGCAGCAGGGTATGGTCGCTCATGGAACACCTCCGGTCAGCCATCGACGCCAGCCCGTCAATCCGGGCTCTCACTTTTAGCTTAGCCCGCCCGCACTCGCCCGGCAGACACCTGCGCCCTTGACGGTGCCCACCCTGTAGCAGGTATGCTCGACCCCTTCGGCGCCCTGCCGTGCCGACGCCGCTCAAACAAGGATGCTGCATGCAAACCAAGGACAAGTGTCTGGCCGCCCTGGTCATTCTCTGCTGGGGTCTCAACTTCGTTGCCATCAAGTGGGGGCTGGAAGGCATCCCCCCACTGCTGCTGGGAGCGCTGCGTTTCGTCGGAGTCGTCTTCCCCGCCATTCTGCTGGTCCCCAGGCCTGCCATGCCCTGGCGCTGGCTGCTGGCCTATGGCGGTGCGATCAGCCTGGGCCAGTTTGCCTTCCTGTTTTGCGCCATGAAATTCGGCATGCCCGCCGGCATGGCCTCCCTGGTGCTGCAATCCCAGGTGGTCTTCACCCTGCTGTTCGCCATGATCTGGCTGGGAGAGCGCTGGCAGCCCCACCACTGGGTGGCACTGCCGCTGGCGGGAGCAGGTCTTTATCTCATCGCCACCCATGGGGAGGGCAACCTCACCCTCATCGGGTTTGTGCTGACGCTGTGCGCAGCCGCCTGCTGGGGCCTTGGCAACGTCATCAATCGCCAGATAGGTCTGCGCTATCGCACTTCTCTGCCGAGCCTGGTCGCCTGGGGCGGGCTGGTGCCCATCCTGCCCTTCTTCGCGCTCTCCTGGCTGTTCGAGGGGCCCGAACTCATCGCAAGCAGCCTGCTCAACATCCGTTGGCAGGGCGTCTTGTGCGTGCTCTATCTCTCGTTTATCGCCACCTGGCTCGGTTATGGCCTGTGGGGGAGGCTGCTGATGCGCTATCCGGTGGCCCAGGTTGCCCCCCTCTCCCTGCTGGTTCCCTGTGTCGGCATGGTGGCCGCCGCCCTGCTGCTCGATGAACACCCCACTCCCCTGCAATGGCTGGGCTCGGGTCTGGTGCTGCTCGGCTTCGTGGTGCATCTGCTGGGGGGCAAGATGCGCTTCTTGAAGACCCAAACCGAGGATTGACCTCTCCCGGGAAACTTCCCATCATGGGTCAGGCCCTCTTGGGCCCACCCCGTTATTTCGGCAGGACGCCATCATCAGGAGAGCAAGGACATGCGTCATCCGTCATTTTCGATCATCCCCTCTTTACCAGGCATCATGCGGGTCACGGCCATGCTGATCCCCTTCTGCTGGAGCCCGTTCGGCTGGAGTGCCACCCTGCCGGCAGATCTCAAATGGGAGAGCAACGACACCGATCCCGTCTATGCAGACCCCGAGGCCAAGCGAGGCGGCACCTTCCGGGATTTCATGTCGAGCTTTCCGCTCACCTTGCGCAAATACGGGCCGGATTCCAACGGCGGCTTTGCAGCCTACGTGCGCGAGACCAACCTGCCGCTCCTGAGCACCCATCCCGTGACGCGCAATCCCATCCCCATGCTGGCCAATCAGTGGGCTTTCGGCGCGGATAACAAGACGCTCTATTTTCGCATCAACCCTAAGGCCCGCTGGTCGGACGGCCAGCCCGTCACTGCGGACGACTGGGTCTTCACCCTCAAGATGATGCGCAGCAAGGAGATCAACGACCCCTGGTACAACAACTACTACAGCACCCAGATAAGCGAAGTGACCAAGTTTGACGATCACACCCTCGCCATCACTAGCGGCACCGAGAAGAGCCGGGAAGATCTGCTCGAAGCTCTCCCCTTCACCCCGGAGCCCAGCCACGCCATCAAGCTGACCGCCAACTGGGTCAAGGAGTACAACTGGAAGGTGCTGCCGGTCACCGGCCCCTACCAGATTGGCGAGCTCAAGAAGGGCAAGTCGGTTACCTTCGACCGGGTCAAGGATTGGTGGGGGAACGACGAGCGCTACTTCCAGCACCGCTTCAATCCGGATCGCATCGAGATCAAGGTGCTCAGGGATCAGAACATCGCCTGGCAGCACTTCCTGCGCGGTGAGCTCGATACCTTCCCCCTCGTGATGCCCAACTGGTGGCACGACAAGAGCAAGACCGCCGAATTCGAGAAGGGCTATATCGAGCGGCTCTGGTTCTACAACCAGACGCCTCAGCCCCCCATGGGGCTCTATCTCAACACCGCCGATCCCTTGCTGAGCAATCTCGACGTCAGACTCGGCATCCAGCACGCCCTCGCCCTGGACAAGATGATCGCGACCCTGCTGCGGGGGGACTACCAGCGTCTCAACACCTATGGCTCGGGCCAGGGAGATTTCACCAATACCGACCTCAAGGCGCGCCCCTTCGATCCCGCACTTGCTCGCGAATTCTTTGCCAAGGCCGGCTTTACCAAGACCGGACCGGATGGCATCTTGCGAAACGACAAGGGCCAGCCCCTCTCCCTCAGCATCACCTACACCACGGCGGAACATGCCCAGCGCCTCACCCTGTTGCGGGAAGAGGCGAAAAAGGCGGGGCTCAACCTCGAGCTCAATCTGATGGATGCGTCTGCCGGCTTCAAATCCATGCTGGAGAAAAAACACCAGAGTGCCTGGATGGCCTGGAGCGGTGGCCGTTATCCCGCCTATTGGGAACACTTCCACAGGGTCAATGCCAACAAGCCCCAGACCAACAACATCATGAACATCGATGACGACAGGATCTCGGCCCTGGTGGAGCAATACGACAAGGCGTTCGATTTCGGCAAGAAGGCCGACCTCTCCCGCCAGATCCAGCAGCGACTCTATGAGCTCGCCAGCTTCGTCCCCGCCTATCAGGTGCCCTATACCCGGGCCGGCGCCTGGCGCTGGATACGCCTGCCCAAGGTGCCGGCAACCCCCCAGAGCGACTTGCTCTACTGGCCCCTCGACGGCTCCAACTCGGGTTACAGCTTCGGCGGCCTGCTCTGGATTGACGAAGCGGCAAAGGCGCAGACCCGGGCCGCCATCAAAGGGGGGCAGACCTTCCCGCCAGTGACCATCACGGATACCACCTACCAGCAAAAATAGGGCAGCTGGCACCGTCAGCCCCAAAACAAAAGACCCCGCACATTGGCGGGGTCTTTGTTACAACCGGGATGGCTCCAGGCAGAGGGCGCTCAGCCGCGTTTGGCCTGCTTTTGCGCAATGGCGTCGGCGACGTCGGCCGGGTCCAGCACAATGCCTTCCTGATCCGGCGTCGGGAACACGGCCACGCAGAGATCATCCTGCTCCATGCCGTCCACCCAGCGATCCAGCCACACTTTGAGGGTGATGGATTGCGGCTTGCACTCGGCCCACTCCCCTTCGGCCCAGGCCTTGGCGTAGTCGGGATGCGGCCATACCGGGATGCAGTCTTCCTCTTCGGTCGTCAGCATCATGACGCCGTGTTCGTCGGTCAGGACAAACAGCTCTTCGTGCTCGACCAGCTTGCTGATGAAGTGATCAAAGCGGTAATCGGCGTTCAGTTGCAGCGCGGCATTGCGCTCGGTGTCGCTAAGTTCATAGCTCATCGGTCAAGTCTCTCGTTCAATAAAGGGCGACATGTTCACATCTTGCCGACCCCTTGTCCAGCAGGAGTAATGGGTCATCCGTCTTTCCATCGCCTCACCCCAGCTCGGGGGTCAACAGCCGGAGTCCCGCGGTCTCACCCAGTCGCTCCCTCAGCCAATAGGCGGACTCCACCTCCACAAAGCAGAGCTGATCCCGCCCCGCAGCGACCCCCACCATGATCTGCTCAAGCCGTGCTTGCTGGGCGGCACTCCAGGCAGCAACCAGCTTGCCGCCATGGGCCTCGTCCACCACCTCACGGCGCAGCTCGAACAGGTTATCGGTGATCGGGCTGTTTATCTTGCTCGGGTGGCGCCAGTACATCTGCAGGTTGTCCAGCATCTCCTCATCGTAGCTTGCCAGCGCATCGAGCTCCGGCGTCTCTTTGCTCTGGGCCGCGAACTCGCACCAGCCTGCCGACAAGGTAGCCAGACTCTGGGCATCCTTGCCATGCTGACGCAGGGTTGTCACGTCTTCCCCACGAATGGTCGGCAGCCAGAGATCTCCTTGATGTTGCGCCAGGAGAGGGAGCAGCAAGGAGGGAGCATAAACAGGAAAACGGGGACCCAGAGAGTGCAGCAGAGAGACCAGAGTAACAGTGATCATGAGACGCGCCTTGAACAAGATGACCTGGCATCACGCCTGGTCATGAGGGTGAACGAGGGTGCCATTCTAGCATGTTTGCCTTGCTGGGGGCGTTTGCGTCCAGCCGGGCCGGTGATAGATAGCGTCCAAAAAAGCAGCGTTTGAACCAGAGCGGCCCCGATAAAGGCCAATTGTTTGAGCCAGCGCCCACTAAAGAGGCACCGGGGATGCTAGGTTGCATACATCTTTAGCGTAAGGAGTGCATCCATGAGTGGGATCAACCAGGTTTCTGACGATTTTGTGAATGAGCTGAAAATACTGGCGTGTTTTGATCCGGCCAACATGAGCCTGGGGATCAAGCTGCGCAGCGACATGTCGGAAGCGCTTTGCCAGGCGGCAGCGCGCCTGCACAGCCAGGGCCTGATCACCGCGGCAGATGGCGGCTATCTGACCCCTTTCGGCATGACCATGCTGGAGCATCTCCAACACCTGCTGGTCGCACTCAAGCCGAATTGAGCGGTTGTGGTGCCCAGAGCGAGAAGTTGAGCAACTCCCAGCGCTCTCCTTGTCGCAGCAGACAAGCAAACAGCAAAGGACCTTCGGGTCCTTTTATCTTGCCATCGACCAGCCACTCTCCCGCCCGTTTTGGCACCGGCTGTACCCTGATCTCATCGGGTTTCACCGCGTTTCCCAGACGAACATGTACAAACTGTTGACACACGGACACGGCATCATTCACCGCAGGATCCGGCGCTGGCGGGCTGGCCTGACCGGTCAACGCCACGGTCAGCAAGAGGGAGGAGATCAGGGTCATGACGCGTATTGAGAAGCCATGAAAACAAAAAGCCGTGGCACCAGAGGTACCACGGCTTTCTTAAATTCTGCAAGAATTACAGAGCAGTTACGTTCTCAGCCTGCGGGCCTTTTTGACCTTGGGTCACAGAGAACTGTACGCGCTGACCTTCAGCCAGGGTACGGAAGCCGTTACCTTGGATGGCGCTGAAGTGAACGAAAACGTCCGGGCCGTTTTCTTGCTGGATGAAGCCAAAACCTTTGGTTTCGTTGAAAAACTTAACGGTACCGGTGATCATGTTAGACATATCTTTAAACCTGTATTCAAAATAATTACTTATGCTTTTCAGCGGGTAAAGCTCAAAAAACGGGATTACTTATGAACAACAGGAAAAGATGTAAAACATCATATTCATTGACATAACTATCGCCCTTTCAAGCTGGTTGAGATTATACGTGCCTTTGTCGATTACGCAAACAAATTTGTACCCCGCCAGCGGCGGGGTACAGCGGTTTAGACCTGTGCCGACTCCAGTGCCTGAACCAAGGCTTTGAGGAAGCGAGCCGCCTCTCCACCGGTGCAGGCTCTGTGGTCAAACGTCATCGACAGGGGAAGTGCACGCACCGGGCGCGCCTCGCCGTGGATGAACACCACCTTCTCGAACAACTTGCCCGCTCCTATGATGGCCACCTGGGGTGGTGTGACGATGGGGCTGGCGTAACGGCCAGCGATGGCGCCAAAGTTGGTGAGGGTGATGGTTGCCCCCTGCAGCATTTCCCGCGGCACGGCACGGGCCTTCACATCGGCGATCATCCGATCCAGCCCCTGCCGTATGTCAGCCGGGTCCCGCTCTGCCACGTTCTCCATCACGGGCACATAGAGCCCGTGCTTGGAGTCGACCGCGATGGCCACATTGACCTCCCTGAACAGGCGCCGCGACAGGGTCTCTCCGTCAAACCACGCATTCATGGAGGGTTCGGCCCGACACGCCACGCCGATCGCCTTGATGAGGCGCACCGTCACATCTTCATCCGGGCGCCAGTGGCGCAAGTCCACTTCGTCGGTGATGCTCACCGGCACCACAGTCCGGTGCGAGAGCTCCATCGCCTTGGCCATGGCCCGGCGCGAGCCTTTCAGGAATTCGTTGCCGCTCTCCTGCTGGGCCTCGAACGCCTGTTGCACATCCTGCTCGGTCACCATGCCAGCGCTGCCGGTTCCCTTGACCTTGTCGATGTCCAGTCCCAGTTTTTGCGCCAGCAGACGTACCGCTGGCATGGCTTGCACCAGCGTGCCGCCGGGCGCCATGGCCCCCACCACGAAATGATCCTCGATATGCTGCTGATGGGCGCTGACCTTGCCAACGACGGTGCCGTCATCCTCGCCCCCTTCAAACTCCACCAGCGGTGCCCCGATGTGGAGGATGTCCCCCTCCTGCCCGCACAATCTGGCGATGACCCCGGCCACCGGTGAGGGCACATCCACCAGCGCCTTGGCTGTCTCCACCGACAGCAGTACCTGATCTACCTGCACCGTATCACCGGCGCTCACCTTCCACTCGACGATCTCGGCCTCGGCCAGTCCTTCGCCCAGATCCGGCAATTTGAAAAATTTCATGACCTGCTCTCCCTCTGCTGGGACATCACCAAACATTGACAGACACCATGGAGCCCTGTGGCCCTGGCACTTGCGCATCCGTACCTGTCGTGCGTCATAGCCACTGGTTCTCCATCAGTTGCCGAGCCGCCTGCGCGATCTCCTGCTCGGTGATGAGGTAATACTCCTCGTTGCGATAGTAGGGGACGGCGGCATCCACGCCGGTAAGGCGTCTTGGCGGCGCCTTGAGGGCAGTCATCGCCTCTTCGGTCACCTGGGACACGATTTCGGCACCCACCCCGAAACTGCCACAGGCTTCGTGTACCACCAGCAGCCTCCCGGTCTTGCGTACCGAGGTCAGGATGCTCTCCATGTCCAGGGGTTTGATGGTGGCAAGATCCAGCACCTCGCACTGGATGTCCTGCTCCGCCAGCAGGTGCGCCGCACGCATGACTTCCTGGATGCAGGCACCCCAGGCCACCACAGTGATGTCCCGGCCGGGACGCAGGGTGAAGCAGACATCCAGCGGCAGGCCGACGCCGTCATCCACCACATCCGACTTCATGGAGCGATAGATGCGATCCGGCTCGAAGAACATCACGGGATCCGGATCCCGAATGGCCGACAGCAGCAGGCCGTAAGCCCGCTTCGGGCTCGAAGGGATCACGACCCGCAGCCCGGGGATATGGGCAAACAGGGCCTCGACGCTCTCGCTGTGGTGCTCGGGTGAATGGATGCCGGCGCCGTAGGGGGAGCGGTAAACGATGGGACAGGTGATGCGGCCACGGGTCCGGTTTCGCATCCGTGCCGCCTGGCAGATGATCTGCTCCATGCCCGGGAAGATGAAGCCCTGGAACTGGAATTCGGCCACGGGTTTGAGCCCCTGGGTCGCCATGCCCACCGCCACACCGGCGATGAGTCCTTCGGCCAGCGGCGTATCGATGACCCGCTTGAACCCGAATTTATCGCGAAGCCCCACGGTGGCGCGAAACACACCGCCGTTGACCCCCACATCCTCCCCCAGTACCACCACATCAGGATCGCGTGCCATCTCGTGGTGCAACGCCAGATTGATCGCTTCGAGCAGCGTGATATCGCTCATAGTCCCTCCCCGCTCTGCTGCATACCCTTGGCGATGATGCGCTGGCGCTGGGCAAGATAGGCCTTCGGCAGCTCGGAAAACTGGTAATCGAGCAGGGTCTCCGGCGCCTGGGGCGTGATGGCCTCGTAGGCGGCAACGGCGCGTTCCACTTCCCGGCCCGCCTCTGCCAGCAGCGCCTGTTCCTGCTGCTCGTCCCACCAGCCCCGTTCAAACATGAACTGGCGCAGCCGCTTGACCGGCTCCCTGGCCCAGGCCGCTTCCACCTCGGCGCCGTCACGATAGCGAGTCGCATCATCGGCGGTGGTGTGATCC
>NZ_CAWMFQ010000035.1:0-6477 GCF_963866995.1 Aeromonas sp. ZOR0002
CCGTGCGCGCGGCAGGCCCTGCTCGTAGCGTGCGTGGCCCGTCTCGTGGACGATGCCCATCAGGCTGGAGACGAACTCCTGCTCGTTGTAGCGCGTGGTGATGCGCACGTCCGTCGGCACGCCGCCGCAGAACGGGTGGCTGCTCACGTCGAGCCGGCCGTGCGCAAAATCAAAGCCGAGCAGCCCCATCACCTCCTGGCCGAGGGCCTGCTGCGTTGGGATCGGGAAGGGGCCTTGCGGCGTAAGGAGCACGTCGCTCTTCTGCCGTTCGCTCACGGTCTGGATGAGGCCGGGCAGCCAGCTCGTCAGATCGCCGAAGATCTGATCCAGCCTCGCGCTCGTCATGCCGGGCTCGTACAGCGCCAGCATGGCGTCATAGGGACGTACCCCGAGCGCGTCGGCGCGCAGGCGAGCCACCTCCCGCGACAGGCGCACCACCTCCTCGAGGTTAGGGGCAAAACCTGCCCAGTCGTTCTCCTTGCGCTGGCGACGCCAGGCGTGCTCGCATTTGCTGCCGGCCAGGGAAAGCGCCTCCACCAGCGCCCCCGGCAGCAGGCTCGCATCCTGCCACTGGCGCTTGATCTCCCGCAGGTTCGCACGCTGGTGCTCGTCCAGCGGTTCACTCTCTGCCTTGGCAATCCACTCCCCAAGCTCGGGGGCGGTGCGCTTGCCGTGGATCAGCACGCCGAGCTCCGCCATCGCCTCGGCGCGGGCCTCGTTGCCCCCCTCCGGCATCATGGCGGCCTGATCCCAGCCGCAGATGGCGGAGAGGTGGGAGAGGCGGTGCAGTTGTTGCTGATGTTGTTCGAGTTTCTGGTATGACATGGGATTGTCCTTGTTATCGTCCCTGATGATATGCACCCCGTACCTGGCATGATCGGGGCCGCCCGATGCTAGCACTGCCATCCATCCTGGTGCCACCCTCAGGCAGTCAGCCGAGGCGCTTCTGGTGCCGTTCGCGGTTTTCCGCCTTCTTGCGCTCGCTCTTGCGCAGCAATACGTAGAGCGCACCGCTGCCGCCGTGGCGGCGTTCGGCGCTGTGCATGGCCATCACCGAAGGTAACTGTGGCAGCCAGGCGCTGACATGGCTCTTGAGCAGGGCACGCGGGGTGCTGCGCTCCCCCTTGCCGTGCAGGATCAGCAGGCAGCGGATATCCCGCACTTCGCATTCGGCAATGAACTGCACCAGGGCGATACGGGCCTCGTTGAGCGTCTTGTGGTGCAGGTCGAGGGAGCCTTGCAGCTCGTATTTGCCAAGGCGCAGCTTCTTGTAGACCCCCTCCTGCACGCCGTCACGCTTGAAGCCGACGATGGCGTGGGGGTCCAGCATCTCGACTGCTTCCGTGCCGAGGTGATCCAGGGTGAGTTGTTCGGCGGTGGCGGCTTCCCGGCGCGCGAGTTGCGCCTCGGTGGGCTGGCTGTTGCCCGCAACGGGGGCGATATGGTCGCTGCGAAGGGGCCGCACGTCGGCCACTTCCTGCAGGAACAGTGAGAGTTCGTCGTTATGAGACACGGCAGGCTCCCCGCATGAAAATGAGGGAGCCAGTATAGCGGGCCTTGGTGGGCCTTAGAATGGCAACGCTCGCAGGCCCCGGCCCCTGCCGGGTAAGGCGGTCTGAGCGAGCCTGGTTATTGCCCCTCTTTGGGCGGCTCTGCGTGCATCACCTTGTAGATGAAATAGACCGCATAGGCGCTGATGAGCAGGAAGGTGCCGAAAATCACCAGCATGGACATCAGCCCCACGCTGTTGCCGAACATCAGGTTCATCCAGAATTCCATCTCGTTCACTCCTGTCACTGGGCGGTGACAGGCATGATAGATACCTCTTCAGGAGGGAGGGGATGATCTCGATCAACTCCCTCTCTGGTTATTTAATCGGCAGCAAATTCTGTGAGCCGACGCGCATCCGACGTGTCAGGTCGCCGGACTGGACGCTATTTTGCTTTCTCCAGGGTCGGTTCGGTGAGGGGCGTGATGCGCCAGCCCTGCTGCTCCAGCAGGGCGAGCAGCCCATGCTCGCCGTAAAGATGCAGGGCCCCTACCACGATAAAGCTCTCGTTCGGCAGGCTGGGCCACTTCTTGACCCAGTTGCGGTTGCGCTCTGCCAGCAGGGTCTGTTCCAGCCAGGCTTGTAGCTTGGGCGGCGCCATCTCCTCCCTGAGCAGATTGATGAGGGTGGCCTCGTCCCCGTTCTGCCAGGCGGTCATCACGGCGTCGAACCCCTGCTGGATGTCGGGCAGCTCGTCCAGGGTGCTCTCCAGCATCAAGGTCTGGTTGTCGCCGACGCTCGCGAGATAGCCGAGCTGCTCCAGCAGGGTCTCCAGCCCGACGATGGGCTTGCCGCCGTCGTTCGCCCGCTTGGCGAAGTGCTGGTCGACACCGTATTCACCGCGATAGCCGGTGCGCTCCAGGGCTGCCTGGGTCAGGGTAATGGCCGCAAACCAGGGACGCAGCGGGGCCAGCATGCTCTCGTTCAGACCGTTCTGGCCCGCGGCGATGAGGGTGCGACGGTAGAGGTCGATGGGCAGGTGATCCTTGAGGGTCTTGCCGTCGACGAGCCGGGTGATGGCGCCCATCTCCTGCCACTGCTCCTGGCTGATGTGGGTCATGTCCACCTCCATCACCAGGGCGCGGCTCTGCTGCCAGGCGCGCTCCACCGGGTCCGGCAGGGGATAGAGAGAGGGTTTGCCCGCGTGGATGGACCCCAGCAGCCAGTGCTGTTCGTTGCCCTTGTTGATGCGGTAGAAGGCCGGATCGGCCATGGCATGGAGCGGCAGCAGCAGGCAGAGCAGGAAGGAGAGCAGCGTGGGATGGAATCTCATGAGGCACCTTATGTGAGCTGGATGAGTGCTCTATGATAAGTCCTCATTTGTCACAGCCAAGAGGTTTCCCATGCCCCACCTTCGTTTTCGGGCAGTTTCTGTCGACACCCTGCAGCGGATAAGCGCCCCCCTGATGACGGATCTCTGCGCCCTGACCGGTGGCAAGCCGGAGTTCGTCACCCTGGAGTGCGTGCCGAGCCAGTGGGTACGAGATGGCCAGCACGAAGCCGGTTTCCCCTTCGTGGAGCTGGTCTGGTTCGAGCGACCGCAGGAGATGCAGGATGCCGCCGCCGCCCTCATCACCCGCCACCTGAAAGGGGTGCTGGGGGAGCAGACCTATGTGGTGGTGCAGGTGCTGCCCATCGTCAAGAGTCACTACTACAGCAACGGCCAGCACTATTGAGCGGGCATCGTTGCTGAGACAGGTGCATGTCAAGAGGAGGCCCGCCGAGGGCCCCTGCCGTCCGGGCTCCCTTTATCAGGCGGATTTGATCAGCAGCTTGTCAAGCCAGCGGCTTGGCAGCAGGCGGCGCAGCACGGTAAACAATTTGGTCGGGAAGGTGACCGGGTAGCGGTGCCTGGGACGCTTGCTCGTGAGCGCATGCAGTAACGGCGGGATGCAGGCCTCGCTTGGCAGGGTAAAGCCCCGGGCACCCCCTTCACGCTCCAGCCTGGCCAGCGTCTGGGCATAGGCGTCCTGATGGCGGCTGGTGGCGGGATCTATGTGGCGGAGGAAGGCCTCCCGGGCATTGGCGCGAAACCGGGTGTCGATGGGGCCGGGTTCGATCAGGCTGATGTGCACGCCGCTGCCCGCGAGTTCCAGGCGCAGGGTGTCGGTATAGCCTTCCAGCGCGAACTTGCTGGCGTTGTAGGCGCCACGATACTTCATGGCCACCAGGCCAAGCACCGAGCTGTTCTGTACGATGCGCCCCTCGCCTGCCGCCAGCATGGGGGGCAATATCTGGCGAATGAGGTGATGCCAGCCAAAGAGGTTGGTCTCGAACTGCTCGCGCAGCGCCTCGGTGGGCAGATCTTCCAGCGCACCGGGCTGGCCGTAGGCGCCGTTGTTGAAGAGGCCGTAGAGGTGCCCTTCTGCCAGGGCCAGCGCCTCTGCCGCCCCTCGCTCTATGCTGGCGCTGTCCGCCAGATCCAGTTGCACCGCCAACAGACCCTGCTGCTGCAGCAGGGCCACATCCTCGGCCTTGCGGGCGGAAGCGATGACGGTGAAGCCCCGGGCGCCGAGCTTTCTTGCGGCGGCTAGGCCGATGCCGCTGGAGCAGCCGGTGACGAGCACGAAGGGATGGGGCATGAGCATGGTCCTGATTGACGGCCGGCAGGTGGCCCGAAGCTGGCATGGTAGCGTGGTGCCACCAAAAACAAAACCGGGCCAGAGGCCCGGTTTTCGGTCACGTCAGATGCCTGATTACATGATGGTGAACGGCATGATGATGTGGAACTTGACGTCATGCTCGGAGCTGAACATGTTCGGGTAGTACCAGCTGCCCTTGTCGTCCTGTTCGTTGTTGTAGTCGGTGTAGTGCAGCTTGAACAGGGTGCCCTTCAGCTTGCCGTCCTGCACTGTATACATGACGTCGAAGTTGGCTGCCCACTCTTTGCCGCCTTCCAGGGACTTGTCGCCGTTGTTGGCATCCCAGCCGTAGGCACCGGAGACACCCACGCCCCAGCCCGGTGCACCCACCAGATCATCCAGGGAACGAGTCACGCCGAAGAACAGGGCCTTCTCGTCGTTGTGGTTCCAGTCTGAGCGGGAATCCCACCAGATTTCGTTCGCGCCCTGGGAGTTGCCATAGCCACGGGTCAGACGGGGCAGGTAGTTGCCCAGATCCCCTTCAGCCTTGGTCCACAGGCCTTCCAGACGGAAGCCATAGGGGCCGGCTGCCCAGCTGGCGGTCAGGGCTTGTTGCCAGGCCAGGCCGTCATAGTCGCTGTTCTCGGTGTCGGAACCGTAGAACTGGTAGCTGGTGTTCAGGCCACCCAGTACGTCGAACTTGTGGGCCAGCTTGAAGTGGTAGCTGTCCATGTAGCCTTCGGACTGACCGAAGCCGGCGGTGACGGCAGTGCCGTTCTCGAAGGTGTAGCGAGCGGCCAGACCGTGGATGTAGTCGATCTTGTTCGCATCGGTGAAGGGATCGCTGGCATAGGGGCTGCTCTTGGAGAAGCCGGTGGTGTTCTTGAACCAGGGAGCCTTGTACTCGTCGGCGATGGCGTAGGTCAGGTAGAGGCCGCCGAAGGTGCCTTCGATCTGGCCACCACGGTAGGTACCGGGTTGATAGGACCAGTTGACGCCGAGGATGCCGGGTACATAGAGCTGGGTGTAACCACCCTTGGCGGTGACGGCGTCACCGAACTTGAATTTCAGGGCGGCGTTGGAGAGGCTGAAGCCGTTCTCGGGAACGCCGTCACCACCTGAACCCCACTTGTCGCCCCAGAAGGAGAACTCGTTCTCTTCGTTGACGCCATTGCTCTCGTCAACGGCCAGATCGTAGGCACCGAAGCCGCCCACGTCGACGCCGACCACACCCCATGCATAGCCGGAGTTGAAGTTCAGGGCTGCCTGGGTGGTGGCATGGCTCAGGTTGGAGTGGTATTTGCCATCCTGACCCGGACCGGCCTGGACGCGATCACGCTCACGCTGGAAGTAGAACAGGCCACCGGTGAGCTTGCCTTCGTCGATGAAGGCGCTGTAGGACTTGCCGTATTCCGGGCTCATCATGTCTTGAGCGGCGAACGCCATGCCGGGGGCGACCAGTGCCGCGACCACGGCAGCACTCAACGCGGCGCGCTTGAAGATCACTTTTTCCATTTGTTATTGCTCCTGATTTTATGGACTTAGCTTTTTTATCCGGCAGCCGGGTAGGCACCCGCCGCTCGGTATTGGCATTGCAATCAACACCCCGAAGGGCAAAAAAATGGTTCTCTGTCGAGCCCTTGTGCCTGATGCCTTGGCGCATCGGTCGGGGCTATCTGCATCGTTACAGTCGTTATTTTTTGGCTGTCGATCCTTGGCGATCTGACATCACCAAGAGTACGTTCGCGGTGCGAAATATCAATGTAAAGTTCCCGCCAAGTTTCAAAAATATGACCGAGTGCAAATAATCATGATTCTTGGTGTGGGCACTCCCAGGCCACTCATGTCGGCAATGACAGCGCTTTCATGGTGATTTCACCGTTCTCCTGCGCAGATCTTGCCATCAAGGCAGAACTTTCTTTGTTAACCCGGTGGCAACATATAATTTTGTATCACAAAAAAAGATGGGCCCGGCCGGATGCCCACTGTCATGAGCGTGAGCCGTCGCCCGACAGACAGGGGGACCAGGGATGTGAAAGGGGTGAGGGAGTCTGTGACTGAATGGATGAGGCAACCCGTCATCGCCCGTGAAGACGTGACGGGAGCATCAAGAGAAGGGTTGCGGCAAGGCCGGGCCGCGGGGAGATTGACAGGGAGCGCGCCCCGGGTCTGGTGCGAACCAGGCCCGGGGGTTATCAGGTCTGGCTCAGGATACGGGGGATCTGCTGGGCCTGGTGGTGGATATGCTCCGAGACCTGTACCGAGAGGCGGCTGCCCTGGCGGGCGTGCTGGCTGATGCGACCGATGAGGGCGGCGAAGCTCGCCAGCCTGTGCTCCTGACTCTTG
>NZ_CAWMFQ010000036.1:0-11203 GCF_963866995.1 Aeromonas sp. ZOR0002
CACAGTGGGGTCGAGCAGCTTCTCACGGTGCATCGCCAGCGTCTCGCGATAGCGGTTGCGACCACAGCAGCGATCCAGCAGCGCTGCGACCTCGGCCAGCTCGTCGAACAGCTTGAGGCCGTACTCCTTGAGGCCGATGGCATTGCCCTGCTCATCTTCAAGCGTCAGGCCGGGGCGACGCCCCTCCAGCACCACCTTGTTCTGGTTGCGGCGGTTGCGGGCAACCTCGTCATCCGAGAGCACGGGGGACGGGCGCAACAAGCACCAGACCAGGAAGAGATCGAAGAAGCGGATTTGATCCACCTCGATACCGAACGGGGTAAAGGGATTTACGTCCACCGTGCGCAGCTCGATGTATTCGATGCCGCGCTGCTCCAGCGCATCCGAGGGCTTCTCGCCGCTGCGGGGGGTACGCTTGGGGCGGATCGGCGCGTAGAGCTCGTTCTCCAGCTGCAGCACGTTGTCGTTGAGCTGGCGGTACTCGCCGTTCACCTTGACCCCTATCCTGGCGAAGTCGGGATCATGGGTATTGATTGCCCGGCGCAGGCTGCTCACATAGGCGGGCAGGCTGTCATGACTGATCTTGAGCCCCGCCTGGGCGCTGTTGGTGTAACCGAGATCGGACAGGCGCAGAGCCGTGGCATAGGGCAGGTAAAGGGTGCCCTTGCCGGTCTTCTGGAACGGCAGGCTGCTCTTGCGCCCCTTGAGGAAGGAGTCGCAGATGGCAGGAGACGCGCCGAACAGATAGGGCACCAGCCAGCCGAAGCGGTAGACGTTGCGAATAAGCCCCATGTACTTGTCGGAGATGAAGCGCTGGCTGCAGCAGCCCTCTCCCACCAGATCCTGCCACTCGCACCAGAAGCTGTCCGGCATGGAGAAGTTGAAGTGCACCCCGGCGATCACCTGCATCAGGCTGCCGTAGCGGTTCTTCAGCCCCTGGCGATAGAGGGTCTTCATCCGCCCGATGTTGGAACTGCCGTACTGGGCCAGGCGGATGCTCTCCTCGTCACCGACGAAGCAGGGCATGGAGAGGGGCCAGATCCGCTCCTCCCCCAGATGATGAATGGTGTGGCGGTGAATGTCGCCGAGCTGCTCGATCAGGCTCTCGATGGAGTCGGTGGCCGGCGTGATGAACTCCAGCAGGCTCTCGGAGTAATCGGTGGTGATGTTGGCATGGGTCAGGGCCGACCCCAGGCTTCTGGGGTGATCGGTCTGGGCCAGGGTCCCTTCGGGGGTGATGCGCAGACATTCGCGCTCGATCCCGCGCCGGATCCCCTTGAGGGCGGTCACCCGTTCCGGGGTGCCCAGCGCAGCCAGCAACTCGGTGAGCGACAAGCTAGTAGTAGTCATATTCACGGCTCATGTGTGGCCGCCCCACCCGGGGCGGCACTTATTGTTGCAACGCCCCTCAGGGCAGTTGCAGTGGATAGATGGGAAGATGAAGCTCGCTCAGGGGTTTTTCAAGCTTTTGCTTGTCTCCCACCACCACAATCACCATCTCGGCCGGATCCAGCCAGCGGGCTGCACTGGCCTTCAGCGTCTCGGGTGACACCGTTTTGATCAGGTTGTTCTGGGCCTGCACATAGTCCGGCTTCAGGTCGTACATGATCATCTGCAGCAGGAAGCCAGCCTTCTGCCCCAGGGTCTCGTAGGAGAGCGCATCCTGCTGGGAGACGGCGCTGCGCATGTAGGCCAGCTCCACCGGGGTCGGCCCGCTCTTGCGGTAGCCGTCCATCTCCTTGAGGAACTGGCGGATGGCATCCACGGTCGCATCGGTGCGCACATTGGCGCCGGTCGCGAAGACACCCGCCTCGCGGTTGGCCTGGAAGCCCGAGCTGGCACCATAGGTGTAGCCCTTGTCTTCCCGCAGGTTGAGGTTGATGCGGCTGTTGAAGTTGCCACCCAGGTTGAAGTTCATCAGGTTGGCGATGAAATAGTCTCCCGTGGTGTCAAACGGCATGGCGCGACGGCCGATACGGATCACCGACTGGGGGGCCCCCGGCTTGTCCACCAGATAGATGCCTGGCTTGGCCTGCTCTCCCCCGGGCTTGAGATCCCCCAGGGTCGGGGCGGCTCCCTGCCACTGGGTCAGGAAGGCAAGACCGGATTCCACCTGCTGGGCGGTCACATCACCTGTCACCACCACCTTGGCATTGGTCGGATTGTAATAGGCCTCATAGAAGCGCTTCACATCCGCCAGGGTCAGCTTCTCCACGTCCGCCAGCACCCCGTCAGAGGGTTGGCCGAGGCGATTCTGCTTGCCATAGACCAGTTCGCGGAACGCCTGACCCGCCAGCCACTCCGGCTGCTGCTCGCTCTGTTTCATGCCTTGCAGCATCTGGGTCTTGAGCCGCTCGAAGTCCGCTTCCCGCAGGCCGGGTTGCAGCAGCACTTCCCGCACCAGCGCCAGGGTTTCGGGCAGCTTGTCCGCCAGACTGCTGATGGTGATGAGGTTGTTGTACTGGGCGCTGGAGACGCTGATGCTGGCGCCGAGTTTTTGCAGCTCGTCGCTCAGCTCGGCCTCGGAGAGGCGCGTCGTCCCCTGCTCCAGCATGGCGGCGGTGAGGCTGGCCAGCCCCAGTTCTCCCTTGCCTTCGGCCCGGATGCCACCCGGCAGGGCGATCATGATGGAGACGGCCGGGATCTCGTCGCTGTGGGTGCCGATGATCTCGATCCCCTTGTCGAGCTTGCCACGCCAGATGGCGGGCACCTTGACGCTCACCGCATCGGCCGCCTTGGGCTGCACGCTGCGATCGAAGTCATCTTTCACCGGCCGCTCGGCCAGCACCTTGTCATGCTTGCTGTAATCCGGCAGCTCCCGCTTGGCGGGAGTGAAATTGGGCTTGGCGGCCTGCCAGTCGCTCTTGCCCTTGGGCACCACGCTCAGCACCACGGCAGGCTTGTTCTGGATGAACTTGTCGTAGGCAGCCTTGACGTCAGACCCCTTGACCCGGGCGATGGCATCCAGATTCTTGAACACATAGTCGGGATCCCGGGCCAGCACCTGCCCCATGGCAAGCTGGCTTACCTTGCCCTCAATACTGTCGAGTCCCCAGATGGCGGACGCGCGATAGCTGCTGATGGCCTTCTCCAGATCCGCAGGCTTGATGCCGCGCTGGGCGAACTCGCCGATCACCTTGTCCACCTCGCCCTTGAGGGTCTTGAGGCTGCCATCCGCCGCCGGATTGGGGTAGGCATAGACCGTCAGGGTACAGGCAAGCTCTTCGCAGGAGTGGGAAGCACCCGCCTCGATGGCCTTGCCGGTTTTCACCAGGGACTGGTAGAGCATGGAGCTGGCAGAGCCCCCCAGCACATCGGCAAAGATGTCTAGGGCCGGCTCCTGCGGGTCACCCAGGGAGACGGTCGGGTAGCTGATATACAGGAGCGGCAGATGCACCTTGTCTTCCAGCGTCACGTAGCGGGTTGCCGGCAGGGTGGCAGGCTGGGGCGTCGGTTCTGCCACATCCGGACCGCGCGGGATGGAACCGAAGTACTGCTCAATCCAGGCCAGCGCCTGCTTGGTATCAAAGTCGCCGCCCAGGGTCAGGGTCGCGTTGTTGGGACCATACCAGCGCAGGAAGAACTGCTTGAGGTCGTTGACGTCGACCCGGTCGAGATCCTCCACATAACCGATGGGTTGCCAGGAGTAGGGGTGGGTACGCGGATAGAGTGCCTCCCCCACCCGCTCGCCCACCAGGCCATAAGGCTGGTTGTCGATGCGCTGGGCCCGTTCGTTCTTGACGGTGGCGCGCTGGATCTCGAACTTCTTCTGGCTCACCGCATCGAGCAGGAAGCCCATGCGATCCGCCTCCAGCCAGAGCACCTTCTCCAGCTGGTTGGCCGGCACGGTTTCGTAGTAGTTGGTGCGGTCCTTGTTGGTGGTGCCGTTCATGTCACCGCCCGCCTCGTTGATGATCCGCATGTGTTCCTGATCACCAACGTGCTTGGAGCCCTGGAACATCATGTGCTCGAAGAAGTGGGCAAAGCCCGACTTGCCCACGGTTTCCCGGGAGGAGCCGACGTGATAGGTGACGTCCAGATGCACCAGGGGATCGGAGTGGTCGGGGGCCAGGATCACGGTCAAACCGTTGTCCAGCTTGTACATCTGGTAGGGGATGCCGAGCTTGCCCTCTTGTTTGACCTGCTCGGACACCAGGGTCGGGGCCGCCAGCACGGGAAGGGAGAAGCCCAGCAGCATGCTTAATGGAATGAGTTTGTTCACGGGTACCTCGTGAGTGACAAAAGGGCTAGAAGATCTGACTGGCCAGCAGAAACACCAGGGCATAACGAAGCAATTTGCCGAGCCCGATCAAGATGAGGGAGCGCCAGAAGGAGAGGCGCAGCCAACCAGCCAGCAGACAGAGACCATCGCCGACCACAGGCGTCCAGGCAAGCAGCAGACACCAGTGGCCATGACGTTTGAGCCAACCAAGGGCTTTTTGTTCCCCACGGCCTTGAAAATCTTCCGGTTTTTTCTTGTGGGTGGCGAGCCAGCCGAGCCACCAGGTGGTCATGGAACCCAGGGTATTGCCCAGCGTCGCCCAGAAAAGCAGGCTGGTCATGCTCCACTCCCCCTTGACCGCCATGGCGCCCAGCAGCACTTCCGAGCTGCCGGGCAACAGGGTGGCGGAGGTGAAGGCGCTCAGAAACAGCCCTCCCAGCCCCATCCCGGTGAAGTCTATCATCCGGGCTGGCCGTCTGCGGCGGACATGCGCAGCAACAGCTTGCCGCGCACATGGCCCTGCTCGATGGCCTGATGGGCCAGCGCCCCTTCTGCCAGCGTGTATTCACCGGAGACAGTGATCTTCACCTCCCCCTGGCGAAGCAGCGTCAGCATCTGGGTCAGCTGCGTTCGATCGGGATGGACCAGCATGCCGACAACCTCGACGCCGAGCTCGGCCCCCGCGTCCTTGATCTGCTGGGCCGTGATGGTGGGGACCGTCACCAGACGGCCGCCCGGCTTGACGCAGGCCAGCGCCGCCTTGCCGCTCTCGCCCCCCACCAGATCCAGCACCAGATCGAACGGACCATCGGTGATCGCCTCGGTGCACCACCCGGCCTGGTGGTAATCCACCATCCGGCTCGCCCCGAGACTATGAAGGAAGCTGTGATTGTCGCCGCTTGCCGTGGCAACCACGTGGGCACCATGGGCGGCGGCAAACTGCACCGCCAGATGGCCGACGCCACCGGCACCGGCCAGGATCAGTACCCGTTGCCCCGACTGCAAGCCACCGTGCTCCAGCAGCCCCTGCCAGGCGGTGAGTCCCGCCAGCGGCAGGGCCGCTCCCTGCCTGAGGCTCACCCCATCGAGCTTGACCAGCTCCTCCTCGCGGGCCACCACGGATTCGGCATATGCACCGGCGGCGAGGGGGAAACCCACCATGCCGCACACCTGATCCCCCTCGGCCAGGGAGGCCACGCCGGGCCCCACCTTTTCCACCACACCGGCCACGTCATAGCCCGGCGTCCAGGGCAGGTTGTCCTTGTTCTGGGCGGCCGCCCAGCCGAGACCGGCCCGGGTCTTGGCATCGATGGGGTTGACCCCCGCAAAGCAGATGCGCACCCGGACCTCTCCCTCCGCGGGCACCTTGTCCAGGGAAGGGTTGAGCCTGAGTACCGAGGGGTCGCCGAATGCGGTAATCTGTAGCTGCGTCATTGCACAATCCATCCTGTTGATTGATCAAGGGTCAACAGAATAACAGCGAGGACACCATGGCTCGAATGTTTCTTATTCCTCTGTTGCTGGCCCTGGGGTGGTGGGCGTTTCTGCTCTACTTCCGCATCCCGCTCAAACAGGGGGCCAGGGGCTTTTACTGGATCATCGGCATCGGCGGCGGGCTGGCCGCCTTCCTCAGCCTGATGATGGTGCTCACTCACTAGGGTTCAGGGACAAGGGGGAAGAAGAGAAGATGCTGCATGGACTGAACCATCTCACGCTGGCAACCGGCGATCTCGACAGCAGCGTTGCCTTTTATGTCGACTTGCTGGGATGTCGCCCCAGGGTGAGATGGGCACGGGGAGCCTATCTCACCCTCGGCGATCTCTGGCTCTGTCTCTCCTGCGATCCTCCCCAACCGGCCAGAGATTACAGTCATGTCGCGTTTGGCATCTCGCCTGAACAGTTTCCAGCTTTCTGCGCCCGTCTGCGCGCGGCGGGCGTCGTGGAGTGGAAGAAGAACAGCAGCGAAGGGGATTCACTCTATCTGCTGGATCCCGACGGGCACCGGCTGGAAATCCATGCAGGCAACCTGGATAGCCGGCTCGCCTCCCTCAGACAGCAACCCTATGAGGGTCTTATCTGGTTCGACTGAGCCGGATCACCCCTGCTCGGCACGAAGATGGTAGTGACGATTGCTGCCCTGCCCCAGCACGCCCTGCGCCAGCAGATGCTGGAACACCCGGTCCACCTCCTCCAGAGACAGTGACAATGCCTCTGCCACCTTGCGTTTGCTGCATTTGAGCTCGCCGCTCTCCAGCGCGCCGCGCACCTGGGCGACCACGGCTGGCTCGGGCACGGGTCTGCTGATGGCTGGCGGCTCCGGGGTCGGCGCTGCGACCCGGGCCTCGGCTTGCGCCTTCTCCCGTTGCCACATCCATTGACGGCGGAAGCGGTTCTCCTCACCGATCAGGCTGACGAAAAAGGCACCAAATGCATCGAGCAGGATAGACAGGAAGCAGACCAGCAGGAACTGCACCTGGCCGATGCTCATGCCCACCCCGTCCGCCAGACTGCTCATCAGCCCCAGCATGGAGGACTGCTCCCCCAGCGGCTTGGCGTCCCGCTCCTGGCGCAGCTCGTCCTGACGCAGCCTGAGCTTGGTGTTGGCCTGCTGCAGACCGCTGACGCCGCTCGAGATACGCGCCATCTCGATGTATTTGCGGGCCGCCTCTTCGTTGAGCTGGATCTGCCGCTCTATGCTGGCTATCTGCTCGTCGAAACGGGCTATCTCCCGCTCGTGACGCGCCTGCTGGCTCAGGATGGTGTTGGTGGCGCTGTTGATGCCGCCGATACTGCCCCCGATGGAGATGGCGGCCAGCACGCTGTAGAACAGCAGCGACCAGAAGGCGCCGCCCAGATCCCGCCTCGCCTTGCACTCGCCGTACTCGTACCAGACGTAGAACTTGCCCAGCTCGAAGATGATGGCCAGCCCGCCGAACAGCCACTTCATCTGGGGGTTTTCGTCGATGGAGAGAAACAGCAGCAGGGAGAAGACGATGGAAGCCAGAATGGCCAGCCCGGTAAAACTGTAGACAGTCGTGAGGGCGAACCATCCCTTGGGGTAACGCAATGCGGCGCAAGCCTGAGTAGTCATGATGAAACGGGAAACATCTGCAGGAAAAGTTGGCTGCCGATTATAGTCGCCACTCCCCCGGAGAGAAGGGCAAATCCCCGAATTCCCGCCGATGGACGATCAGCTGCCCAGAGTGCGACCAAAACGTGCAAATCGGCAGCAGAAAAACACTACAATCGACCCCGTACCTGAAGGACATCTGCGGTTATGCTCGGGTTAAGCCCGCCGCATTACACTCATTTCCACCGAACACGACTCGAGGACATCATGAACAGAACGACGGCTTTGTTGCTCTCTCTTTTTCTGATCACCGGTAGCGCCCTGGCACAGGACGAAGGGAGCCAGACCTTCTCCGTGGATGCGCTGACCTTCAATCTGGACTGGAATGACACGCAGTTTGACTGGTCCCAGAGCAACTGCTTCGATCTCGGGAGCGGTGACACGGCCGCCGCCGACTGCAAGAGGATCAACCTCAATCTGGAGGACGAGACGCAGCGCAACCAGCCCCCCAGCACCAACCAGATCAGCACGCAACCGGATCAATGATCCCCCTGACAGGGGCCTTGATGCGATGACCCACATGACCATGACTTCCCGCGGCGCACTGCTGCTCTCCCTGCTTCTGGTTCAGGGAATGGCCTTTGCTGCCCCCCCTTCCAAACACGATGACGACATCCGGATCTCCACCGACCAGGGCCGGGTAAGCCTGGATTGGGACGACAAGGAGTACGAGTGGTGGCAGCACAACTGCCTGGATGTCAGCACCCGGACCAGCCGCATCCAGCTCAACTGCGACAACATGGATGGCAAATACCGCGACCATTACAACCGCAGCATTCACAGTGGCAACAACCCGGGTCAGGGCCATGACAAGCCCAGGAACAAGCACGGCGGCAACGGCCACCAAAAACACTGACCAGCATGCCCATGGACATGGTTGAGGGGCCAGTGGCCCCTGGAGTCATCTCCCCTACCAGTAGTTTTCCATGCTGATATTGCCGGGGGCGCGACGCAGGTTCTTGGCAAGCCCCAGCCCGAGCAGGGTCTGCTGGGTTTCTTTCACCATGGCGGGGTTGCCGCAGATCATCACCTGGCTCAACTCGGGGGAGAAGTTCAGCCCCACCCTCGCCTGCAAGCTGCCATCGACGATGGCTGCCGGGATGCGCCCTGCCATCGCCCCCGGCCAGGTCTCACGACTGACGAAGGGAACATAGCGAAAACGCTCGCCATGCTGCTCGGCAAAACGGGCGATAAGCGGCTGGTAGCTGAGCTCTTCCCCTTTTCTCACCCCGTGTACCAGCACCAGATGCTCGAAGCGGTCGAAGACCTGTCCTTCTGCCAGCATGGCGAGGAAGGGGCCGATGGCGGTGCCGGTTGAGAGGAGCCAGAGGTCCCGTCCCGGGGGAATCTCATCCAGGGTCAGGAAACCGGTGGCCTGGGACTGCACCAGCAGGCTGTCGCCCACCTGCAGGGAACCGAGAGAGGGACTCAGCTCACCGCCGGGTATCTCCACCAGATAGAATTCGTGATAGGGCGTGCCGGGAGGATTGACGAAGGAATAGGCACGCTGGACGCGACGCTCGCCCTGCTCCAGGGCCAGCTTGGTGAATTGACCCGCCTTGTAGGGGGCAAGTTCCGCCTCCACACGCAGGGAGAGCAGGGTGGGTGTCCACTCGATGCGCTCGATGACCTGACCTTCGACCCAGGCAGCCATAAAGGTTCTCCTCCAGAGGAACAGACCTTCACTTTACCCCTTGATCTGAAAATAAAAAACCCGCGCAAGTGCGCGGGTTTTTCTGCAAGAGCGGAACGCTATTACAGAGCAACAACCTGGATTTGTACGGTTGCTTTGACGTCAGCGTGCAGCTGAACAACAACTTCGTACTCACCGGTGTTACGCAGAACGTTGCCCATGCGGACTTCGCTCTTGGCAACGGCTACGCCGGCAGCAGTGATGGCTTCAGCCACGTCACGGGTACCGATGGAACCGAACAGCTTGCCTTCGTCGCCAGACTTGGAGGCGATGACAACGGCAGCCAGCTCACCCAGCTTGGCAGCGCGCTCTTCGGCAGCAGCCTTGTTGGCAGCCAGTTTGGCTTCCAGCTCAGCGCGACGAGCACCGAAGGCTTCGATGTTGGCCTTGGTGGCCATAACAGCTTTGCCTTGCGGGATCAGGTAGTTACGGGCATAACCAGCTTTTACGGAAACTTGGTCACCCAGACCGCCCAGTTTGGCGATCTTATCGAGCAGGATAACTTGCATTACCTTTCCTCTATAAATTTCGTTGAGTTAGGCGTAAGCGCCGGGCCGATTCTTACTTGTTGTGCAGATCGGTGTACGGCAGCAGAGCCAGGTAACGAGCACGCTTGATGGCGCGTGCCAGCTGACGCTGATACTTGGCGCGGGTACCGGTGATACGGCTCGGTACGATCTTGCCAGATTCAGTGACGTAGTTTTTCAGAGTAACGATATCTTTGTAGTCGATCTCGGTAACGTTCTCGGCGGTGAAGCGGCAGAACTTACGACGACGGAAATAACGTGCCATGGCCTTTATCCTCTAATGCGGTGATCTAAGAATTACTCTTCGGAAGACGCTTCAACAGCATCTTCGCGACGCTCGTCGTCACGACGGGTGAAGCGCTCTTCCTTGGCCTTGGCCATCGGAGAAACTTCAGTCACGGCGTGCTTGGTGCGCATGATCATGTTGCGGATAACGGCATCGTTGAAGCGGAAGTTGGTTTCCAGCTCATCGATAACGGCCTGTTCAGCTTCTACGTTCATCAGAACGTAGTGAGCCTTGTGCAGCTTGTCGATCGGGTAAGCCAGTTGACGACGGCCCCAATCTTCCAGGCGATGAATGGTACCACCAGCGGTGGTGATAGCGCCGGTGTAACGCTCGATCATGCCAGGTACTTGCTCGCTCTGGTCCGGATGAACCATGAAGACGATTTCGTAATGACGCATTTTAGCTCCTTACGGATTAATTCAGCCTCCGCCCAGGTGCAGCCAGACCTCGGAGGCAAGGAACATTGTGATGTTTAGACGCTGCTTTCTAGGGCGGCGTATTGTACGAAATCACCTCTCCCACTGCAACTGGCGAAGCAAGATGTTTTTCTCGATGAGCCCGATACAAAACTTTAATTGATAACAATTATCATTTAGATCCATACTCTCCTCATATCCCCACGGAGGATGACAGTATGCAACCTGCGCTCACCACGGCCATCCCGGCCCGCAAATTCAAGCTGACCCTGCTCGGCCCCGCCTTCATCGCCGCCATCGGTTATATCGACCCGGGCAATTTTGCGACCAATATCCAGGCCGGCTCCACCTTCGGCTATCAACTGCTGTGGGTAGTGGTGTGGGCCAACCTGATGGCCATGCTGGTGCAGACCCTCTCGGCCAAGCTCGGTATCGTCACTGGCAAGAACCTGGCGGAACACATTCGTGATCGTCTGCCCAGGCCCGCAGTCTGGGCCTATTGGGTGCAGGCCGAGATCATCGCCATGGCCACCGATCTCGCCGAGTTCATCGGCGCTGCGGTCGGCTTCAAACTGCTGCTCGGCATCACCCTGCTGGAAGGGGCCTGCATCACCGCCGTGGTCACCTGGGGGATCCTGATGCTTCAATCCCGCGGCCAGAAGCCGCTGGAGTTCGTGGTGGGGGGCCTGCTGCTGTTCGTGGCCGCCGCCTACATCGTCGAGCTGATCTTCTCGCGCCCCCACCTGCCGAGTCTGCTGGAAGGGGCACTCTTCCCCGGCCTGCCCAGCAGCGACGCCGTCTATCTGGCGGCCGGCGTGCTCGGTGCCACCGTGATGCCCCATGTCATCTATCTCCACTCGGCCCTGACCCAGCACACCCAGGAGCAGGGCACGGTGACCCAGCGACTGCACAGCACCCGGGTACTGTGA
>NZ_CAWMFQ010000037.1:0-13411 GCF_963866995.1 Aeromonas sp. ZOR0002
ACCCTGCTGACCCGCATCTTCACCCGCAGCGCCTATCTGCAACTGCTGGCGGAAAACCCCGCCGCCCTGCGCCAGCTGGTGCGCCTGTGTGACGAGAGCAACCTGGTGAGCGAGCAGCTGGCCCGCTACCCCATCCTGCTGGACGAGCTGCTGGATCCCCAGCACCTCTACCACCCCACCCCGCTGGATCAGTACAAGCCCCAGCTGCGCCAGTTCCTGCTGCGCATCCCCGAGGAGGACGTGGAGCAGCAGATGGAGGCGCTGCGCCAGTTCAAGCAGGTGCAGCTGCTGCGCATCGTCGCCGCCGACATCGCCGGCGCCCTGCCGCTGATGAAGGTGAGCGACCACCTCACCTGGCTGGCGGAGGCGATCACCGAGGAGGTGGTCAATCAGGCGTGGGCCCAGATGAGCGAACGCTACGGGGTGCCGCCCGAGGTGGCGGTGAGCGGCCAGCGCGGCTTTGCGGTGGTGGCCTACGGCAAGCTGGGGGGCATCGAACTCGGCTACGGCTCGGATCTCGATCTGGTGTTCCTGCACGGCGGCGACCCCAACAGTTACACCGATGGCCGCAAGCCCATCGACAGCCGCCAGTTCTACCTGCGCCTGGCCCAGCGGATCCTGCATCTGTTCAGCACCCGCACTCCGTCCGGCATCCTCTACGAGATCGACATGCGGCTGCGCCCCTCCGGCGACTCAGGCCTGCTGGTCTCATCGCTGTCGGCCTATGAGCAGTACCAGCAGCAGGAAGCCTGGACCTGGGAGCATCAGGCCCTGGTGCGAGCCCGTCCCATCTATGGCGATGATGCCGTGGTCGCCGAATTTGCCCGCATCCGCCGCGACGTGCTGGCCAAGGAGCGGGATCTGCCCACCCTGGCCCGCGAAGTGCGGGAGATGCGCCAGAAGATGCGGGATCACCTGCTCAAGGCGGGAGAGGGAGAGTTCGATCTCAAGCAGTCCCCCGGCGGCATGGTGGACATCGAGTTCATCGCCCAGTACCTGGTGCTGGCCCACGCCTGCGGTGAGCCGGACGCCCTCACCCGCTGGTCAGACAATGTGCGCATCTTCGATGAGTGCGTGATGGCGGGGGTACTCACACTGGAGCAGGCAGAGGGGCTCAAGCAGGCCTATCTGGAGATCCGCAACCTCGGCCATCGCCTCAATCTCTCGGAGATCTCCCGCAAGGTGGGGGACGATCAGTTGCCGCGAGAGCGGGGCCATGTGCTGGCGGTCTGGCAACAGCTGCTGGGAGAATAAGCAGAAGGGGCGCCATGGCGCCCCTTCTCGTTGACGAAAGGCTTGTTGAAGATGACCTAGCGTCCGCCCGCCACATCGATAAAGGTGCCGGTGGCATAGGAGGCCTCGTCCGACAGCAGCCAGGCGATGGCGGTGGCCACTTCGGCCGGCTGACCGCCCCGTTGCAGGGGAATATTGCCCTTGATCCTGTCCACCCGGCCGGGCTCGCCGCCGTCGGCATGCATGTCGGTGTAGATGAAACCAGGACGCACCCCGTTGACCCGGATCCCCTGAGCCGCCAGCTCCAGCGACAAGCCTCTGGTCAGCACGTCGACGGCCCCCTTGGCGGCGGCATAATCCACGTATTCCCCGGGGGAGCCCAGGCGCGCGGCGGCGGAAGAGACGTTGACGATGGCGCCCCCCGCCGTCATGCGGCGCACCGCCTCGCGGCAGCAGAGAAAGCAGCTGGTGACATTGGTGGTCAGGGTCTGGTTGATGCGCTCGGCGCTCATCTCCAGCACCCGCATCTGGGGCTGCAACCTGCCGGCGTTGTTCACCAGGTGGGTAACGGGGCCGAGCCTCGCGTCCATCTCCTCGAACAGGCGCACCACCTCGGCCTCCACGCTGACATCGGCCTGCACCGCGATGCACTCGACCGGATATCCCGCCCGGATCTCGGCCACCACCGCCTCGGCGGACGCCCTGTCCTGACGATAATTGAGACAGAGATGGTAACCCTGCGCCGCCAGATAGCGGGCTGTCGCGGCCCCGATACCTCTGCCGCCGCCGGTGATCAGCACCCGTTTGTTCATGAACCCTCCTGTTCCCGGTTTCGATGACTGTTTCGCATAGTACCCCAGGTTGCCGACCACACCTCGTCCCGTGACGCCCGGCACCACAACAAAGAGCCCGCACGGGGCGGGCTCTTGATGGCAACAACGGGAGGCTGGCTATTTGAACAAGCCCTTGAGCAGCTGGTCGGCCACCCCCTTCACCCCTTCGTTGTCGGCCTTGTCACCCAGCAGCTTCTTGAGACCCCGCTCGGCCTCCTTGCGGGCCTTCTCCTCCAGCACCTTGTTGTTGCTGAGCAAGGCCTTCACGTCAAGCTTGTAGCTCGGCGCCTGCCAGTGGCCGCCGATGCGCACCGGTATGGTGATGTCCTTGAGCTCGTCCACCGTCTTGCCCCCCTGCCCCTTGCTGCTCTCCACCACGGAGGTGAGGAACAGGAAGTCGAGGGTCTCCGGCACCAGAGCAGTCTGGCCCTGCCCCTTCACTCGCAGGGCGGGGGCAAAGAGCTGGATGTCGTCGCTCCTGGCAATCCCGTTGGCAATCTGGAAGCTGGCGGTGAGGGCGCTGAAATCGGTCTTGCGCACCTCCTTCACCTGATCCGCCCCCTTGCCGGTCAGGGTGGCCCGCGCCTCGCGGATCATCTCCGCCAAGTTGATGCCGTGCAGGGCGCCATCGCTCAACTTGAGCTTCACCTGGCCCTGCATCCGGCTGCGCAGCGCCTGCTCGGAGAGTCCTGAGCCCTGCACCTCGACCTCCAGGTCCCCCTTGCCTTCCAGCAGGTCGGTCTGGGCCAGGGTCTGCAGCAGGGGCCGCACATCGACTCCCTGCACCCGCTTGTGCACCTGATAGCGGGCGGGTTGCTGACGGGCATCGAGCAGACCGCTCGCCGTCACCTGGCCGCCGGCCACCCCGGCACTGAACTGCTTGAGGGTGAGCTGACCACCCGCCAGCGCCAGTTGCAGATCCACGGCGCTGAGATCCAGCCCCTTGAGGCGCAGGCTGCCCAGTTGCAGGCGGCCAGCCAGGTCCACCGACTTGAGGGCGGTCAGATCAGGCTCTACCGTGGAGAGCGCCCTGTTGGCGGGCGCCGCAGCCTGCTCCTTTGCTCCGGCCGGTGCAGCCGCCCCCGAGGTGGCGGCCACAGGTGCAGCCTTGGCCGGTTGACCGAGCCAGCCGTCGAGATCCAGCTTCTCCCCCTTGAGGTCAAAGTCCACTTTGGGCACGGCCCCCAGACGAACGGCGCCGCTGCCGCTCAGCAGGGCATCGTCCGCTCCCAGCACCAGGTTGCTGAGGGTGACGGCCTGCTTGTCGAGCTCCGCGCGGGCAAAGCCAGCGAGCTTGAGCTGCATCTGCGGGCGCGGCAGGGCATCGCCGCTCAGCTTGGCGGCCAGCACGGCATCCGATATCTCCAGCAGTTGCCGGTTTTCATCGAGCCGCGCCTTGAGGGTCCCCTCCAGCGTACCGGCCAGGGTCGGCTTGTCCGCCGCCCCCTGTGCCCCGCTGAGGCTAAGGCTCAGACTGCTCCACTCCCCCAATGCCAGCCGATCGACCTTGAGGGTGAAGGCATCCAGCCGCTGGGCCGGCTGGTTCAGGCTGCCGCTGAGATTGAGATCCTTGAGCTCGCTCTTCATGGCCTCCCGGGCCAGCTTGAGCTGGGCCGACCCCTTGAGATCAAACGCCAGATCCCCCTGTGCCCCCTTGGCCGCCAGGGTCACCGGTACCCACTCCCCCGGGGTCAACTGCCCCAGATCGAGATCCAGCCTGTCGAGCCGGGAGACGGTACCGTTGCGATCGTCCCGCACCAGGGCGCTGGCATCCACCAGCGCGATGCCTTGCAGGCTGATCTGCCAGGGCTGCTTGTCACTGGCGGCTGGGGGCGTCGTTGCGGCAGGCTCGGAGGCCGCCTCCTCCTTGGGGTCGGCGGAGGCCTGGAGTAGATCCCTCAGGTTGGAGCTGCCGTCAGCCCTGGTCTGGATAAACAGATGAGCGCCGCTCAGGGTCACCTTGCCGATCTCAAGCTTGTGGGAGAGCAGCGGCAGCAAGCCTACCGAGGCCTCACCCCGCTCGAATCGCACCAGGTCGGGCTCGGCAAAGCCGGCGGGGTTGCGTAGCGCCACCTGCTCGAGGGAGAGGCCGAGGCTCGGCCAGAAACGCCAGCCGATATCCCCTTGTATCACCAGCTCGCGGCCGGTGCTCTTGCGCACCTGTTCCACCAGCTGGGGCTTGAACTGGTTGGGATCGATGAGGGACACCAGGGCGGCGATGGCCACCACGGCCGCCAGCGCCAACCCCAGCAGGATGTAGATGATCTTCTTCACGATGGACTCCTTGAATGCGGATCTTGTGGCTGACTATACCACCGGGGGGATGACAGATGGGGCCCGTCTGCCAAAACGGGCCAGCGGCGAGACAGGGATGGTCGCAGCTAGTGCTGCCAGCGCAGCTCTTCCAACACGCGGCAATGAAAAGGGCCCCGCAGGGCCCTGATGATAGTGGATAGCTGGCGCCCGTCTCGCCCGGATCAAGGCTGACGCGGCAACTGCTGATAGCCCATCTCGTACAGGGTGAAGGCATAGATGTCCGCACTCTGCTCGATAAGCTTGGCCACCGGCGTGCCCGCCCCGTGCCCGGCATTGGTCTCGATGCGGATGAGCTGGGGATGGGGGCCGGCATTGTCGGCTTGCAGGGTGGCGGCAAACTTGAAGGAGTGGGCTGGCACCACCCGATCGTCGTGATCCGCCGTGGTCACCAGGGTCGAGGGGTAGCTGACCCCGGCCCGGACGTTGTGCAGGGGCGAGTAGCACTTCAGGTAGTCGAACATCGCCTCGCTGTCGGCGCTGGTGCCGTAGTCATAAGCCCAGCCCGCCCCGGCGGTGAAGGTGTGGTAGCGCAACATGTCGAGCACCCCCACCGCCGGCAGGGCGACCCGCATCAGATCCGGCCGCTGGGTCATGACCGCCCCCACCAGCAGACCGCCGTTCGAGCCACCTCGGATCGCCAGCCGATCGGTGCGGGTGTAGCCCTCGGCCTTGAGGTACTCGGCCGCCGCGATGAAATCGTCGAACACGTTCTGCTTGTTCTGCTGGGTGCCCGCCAGGTGCCAGGCCTGGCCGTACTCGCCGCCCCCGCGCAGGTTGGCCACCGCATAGACGCCCCCCAGATCCAGCCAGTTGGCCACCGACACGCTGAAGCTCGGGGTCAGGCTCACGTCGAAACCGCCGTAGCCGTAGAGGATGGTCGGATTGCTGCCATCAAGCTTGAGGCCCTTGCGGTAGCTGATGATGAGCGGCACCCGGGTGCCGTCCTTGCTCTGGTAGAAGCGCTGCTCGGAGACGTAATCCGCTGGCTTGAACGGCGCCGCCGAGGCGCGATAGAGGCTGATGGCGCCGCTCTTGGGCTCGAACCGGTAGAGGGTCGGCGGCTGGGCATAGTGCTCGAAGCCGAAGTAGAGGGCGGGATCGTCGTGCTTGCCGTTGAAGCCGCTGACGCTGCCAAGGCCGGGCAGCGCCACCTCGCGCACTCGCTTGCCTTCGTAGTCGAACTGCTCGACCCGGGCGGTGGCATCCACCATGTACTCGGCGAACAGATAGCCGCTGCCGCTGTGTACCGTCAACACCTGCTGACGCTCGGGGATGAGATCCCGCCAGTGGGCCGGGCCCGGGTTGGCGGCATCCACCGTCACCAGCCGGCCGTTGGGGGCGTCCCGGTTGGTCAGCAGGTAAAGGGTGCCGCCCTTGTTGTCCACCAGGCTCACGTCCGCATCCAGATCCCCCTGCACCGTCAGCAGCGGCGCGTTCTCCTGGCTCAGATCCTTCACATAGAGGCGGTTGCCTGAGGTGGAGTTCGCCGCCGAGATAAGCAGGAAGCGGTCATCTTCGGTGACGGTCGCCCCCACGTAACGGTGGTGCTGGGCCGGGATGGCACCAAACACCAGTCGGTCATCCTCCTGCGCCGTACCGAGCCGGTGGAAATAGACCTTGTGCTGATCGGTCCTGGCCGACAGCTCGCTGCCGTCGGGCTTGTCGTAGCTCGAGTAGAAGAAGCCCTCGTTGCCGAGCCAGCTGATGCCGCTGAACTTCACGTCCTTGAGGGGCGCCTCCAGCGGCTGCTTGCTCTCTACGTCCATCAGGTGGATCTCGCGCCAGTCGCTGCCGGCCAGCGACAAGGAGTAGGCCAGGATGCGGCCATCACGGGAGAAGCTCAGCTGATCCAGCGCCGTGGTGCCGTCGGGGCTGAGGGTATTGGGATCGAGGAACACCTCGGCCGGCTTGCCCTCCTGCTGGCGCCACAGCACGTTCTGGTTCTGCAGGCCGTCGTTCTTGAAGAAGTAGTGGTAGCGCCCCTCGCGAAACGGCGCCCCCTCCTTGGCATAGTTCCAGGAGGCGGCCAGCTTCTCCTTGATGGCGGCGCGATACGGGATCTGCGCCAGGTAACCCTGAGTCACCCGGTTCTGGGCCTTGACCCAGGCCTCCGTCTCGGGGCTGCGATCATCCTCCAGCCAGCGATAGGGGTCGGCCACGGCCTGGCCGAAATAGTGATCCACCTGCTCACCCTGGCGGGTGACGGGGTAGTGAAGGCGCGTATTCCCTGACATGGCATCCTCTCTGGTTGGCTGGCCGCTGCACGCACAGATCAGTGACAGGGCCAGCAGGCTGACAATGGCTCGCATCGAGGCGGCTCCCTGCGGTTTGAGTGAGCGGGCAGGTTAACAAAGCGCGCCGGATGGCCCAACCCCCCGACCGGTGGCAGAGGGTGGTCCGCCGACACGGGGGAGCCATATGAATTTTTTCGCTTAAGTTTGCCGCTTTATTTTGTTTGTTATCCGGCCCTTGGGTCACAGGATGGAATAAGACACCAGCCAACGTGAGCCATTCAGGATAAAGCATGCCGTACAGCTACCTATCACATCTGCGTTGCAGCAAGACCGGCGAGATAGTGGATGCCGATCAGCCCCAGCAGCTGAGCCCGGTCGGTGCCCCCTTGCTGGCCAGTTACGACCTCGAGGCCCTGAAACAGGCCTGGCACCCGGCCGCGCTGCTGGGGCGCCCCGCCAGCCTGTGGCGCTACCACGAGCTGCTGCCGGTGCGCGACCCCGCCCAGGTGATCACCCTGGGGGAAGGCTTCACTCCCCTGCTGCCCCTGCCCGCTTTCGGCAAACAGATCGGCATTCCGGATCTCTGGATGAAGGATGAGAGCATCATCCCCACCGGTTCTTTCAAGGCCCGCGGCGCCGCGGTCGGCGTCTCCCGCGCCCGGGAGCTCGGCATCACCCACTTCGCCATGCCCACCAACGGCAACGCCGGGGCGGCCTGGGCGCTTTACGGCGCCCGCGCCGGCTTGCGCAGCACCATAGTCATGCCCCAGGCGGCACCCGCCATCACAAGACTGGAGACCTCGCTGGCCGGTGCCCGCCTCTATCTGGTGGATGGCCTCATCAGCGACGCCGGTCGCCAGGTGGCCGAGGCGGTGGCCGAGCAGGGGCTGTTCGATGCCTCCACCCTCAAGGAGCCCTATCGCATCGAGGGCAAGAAGACCATGGGGCTGGAGATCGCCGAGCAGCTCGGCTGGACCCTGCCGGACGTCATCCTCTACCCCACCGGTGGCGGAGTCGGTCTCATCGGCATCTACAAGGCGCTGCGGGAGTTGCAGGAGCTGGGCTGGGTCAAAGGCCCGCTGCCGCGACTGGTGGCGGTGCAGGCGAGCGGCTGCGCCCCCATCGTCCAGGCGTGGCAGCAGGGGGAGCGCGAATCGCGCTTCTGGCCCGACTCCCAGACCCTGGCGTTCGGCATCAACGTGCCCAAGGCGCTGGGGGACTTTCTGGTGCTGGACGCCCTCTATCGCACCGAGGGGTGCGCCGTCGCGGTGGACGATAGCGCCATCCAGCGCGAACTGCGTCAGCTCGCCGCGCGCGAAGGCAGCTTCGTCTGCCCGGAAGGGGCGGCCGCCTTCGCCGCCGCCCGCCAGCTGCGGGAAGCGGGCTGGATACGGGGGGGCGAGCGGGTGGTGGTGCTCAACACCGGCGCCGGCATCAAGTACCCTGACGCCATCACGGTCGTGCCCCAGCGGCTGCGCCGCGACGGGAGGATCCCGGCATGAGCTTCGACTGGTCCTTTGTTCTCACCACCCTGCCGGCGTTCGGCCAATCGGTCTGGGTCACCTTGCAGCTCGGCATCCTAGTGATCCTCACCTCGCTAGTCGTGGCGCTGCTCAATGTGACGCTGCAAAGCCTGCACAAGCCCTGGCTGAACGGGGTGATCCGCGCCTATGTGGAGCTGGCCCGCAACACGCCGCTCTTGATCCAGCTGTTCTTTCTCTACTTCGGGCTGCCGGCGCTCGGCATCTCGCTCTCCGGCTTTGCCACGGCGGTGATCGCCATGACCTTCCTCGGCGGCGGTTACCTCACCGAGGCGCTGCGTGCAGGCGTTCAGGCAATCCCCCCCAGCCAGCTGGAAGCGGGCCGGGCCATCGGCCTCTCCCGCTGGCAGCTGCTGCGCCACGTCCAGCTGCCCCAGGCCGGGCTCGCCAGCCTGCCGGCGCTGTTTGCCAACTTCATCTTTCTGCTCAAAGAGACCACGGTGGCCTCAGCAGTGGCGGTGCCCGAGCTGCTCTACACCACCAGGAACTACATCGCCCTCTACTACAAGACCTACGAGATGCTGGCGGTGCTGACCTTGATGTGCGTGCTGATCTTTCTGCCGCTCTCCCTTGCCCTGCGCGTCGTTGAAAGGAGGCTGCAACATGGTCAGTTCGGTCATTGAACAACTGATGCAGACACCTATTGTCCAGCTGCTGCCGTCATTCGCCACCCATGCACAAAGAAGGAGGGATCACTATGGCCAGTCCAGTCACTGAACAGCTGACGCAGGCGCTGCCGCTGCTGGCGGTGGGCGCGGGTCAGACCCTCGCCATCTCCCTGCTCGCCATCCTGTTCGCCACCCTGGGCGGGGTCGGTTATGGCGTGCTGGCCCAGCAAGGGGGAAGGCTGACTCGGGGAGCACTGCGGGTCTATCTGGAGCTGTTTCGGGTGGTCCCCGTGCTGGTCTGGCTCTACCTCTTCTTCTTCGGGCTGCCGATCTTCTTTGGCGTAGACATCCCGGCCTTCTGGTGCGCCGTGCTGGTGCTGGCCCTGTGGGGCGCCAGCGAGGTGGGTGAAGTGGTGCGCGGCGGTCTCAAGTCCCTCGCCCGCGGCCAGCAGGAGGCTGGCCTGGCGCTCGGGCTCTCCCGCTGGCAGCTCTATCGCCACGTGCTGCTGCCCCAGGCGCTGCAACGGCTGACGCCGCCCACCATCAACATCTACACCCGCATCATCAAGACCAGCTCGCTGGCGGTGCTGATCGGGGTGGTGGAGGTGATCAAGGTGGGCCAGCAGATCATCGAGCGCACCTATGGCTCGCTGCTCATCTACAGTCTGCTGTTCCTGTTTTTCTTTCTGGTCTGCTATCCGCTCTCGCTCGCCTCGCGCCGGCTGGAGCAACAATGGGGTAATGCGGTATGACACCTCTGCTTGAGCTCAATGCTGTCAGCAAACAATTCGGCCAACACCGGGTACTGGACGAGGTCAGCCTCACGGTGAACGCCGGGGAAGTGATCGTCATCCTGGGGCCGAGCGGCTGCGGCAAGAGCACCTTGCTGCGCACCCTCAACGGGCTCGAACCCATTCAGGGGGGCGACATTCGCTTCGACGGAGAGAGGCTGGATGCCAACACCGACTGGCAGCGGCTTCGCCAGCGCATCGGCATGGTGTTCCAGAGCTATCACCTCTTCCCCAACCTGACGGTGCTGGAGAACGTGCTGCTCGGCCCTGTGCAGGTGCAGAAGCGGGAGCGAGCCGAGGCCCTGCTGCAGGCGGAACAGCTGCTGACCCGCATCGGCCTGTGGGAGCGGCGCCATGACTATCCGCGCCAGCTCTCCGGCGGCCAGCAGCAGCGCATCGCCATCGTGCGGGCCCTGTGCATGAACCCCCAGGTGATGCTGTTTGACGAGGTGACCGCAGCGCTGGATCCCGAGATGGTGCAGGAGGTGCTGGAGGTGATCCGGGATCTCGCCGGCAGCGGCATGACCCTGCTTATCGTCACCCACGAGCTGGCCTTCGCCCAGGCGGTGGCGGATCGCATCGTCTTCATGGACGGCGGCCACATCCTGGAGCAGGCCGCCCCCCATCAATTTTTCGACAATCCCAGGAGCCAGCGTGCCCGCCAGTTCCTCGCCAAGTTTTCTTATACAACTGTCAGCAAACGAAAGGAGTCAGCATGAAGATAATTACCTCGGTCCTGTTTAGCGCCCTCATCGGCCTGGGCCTCGCCAGCGGCGCCGCCCAGGCAGAAGACGGTTCCCTCGCCAAGATCAAGGCGCGGGACAAGCTCATCGTCGGCGTCTTCACCGACAAGCCGCCGTTTGGCTATGTGGACGAGAAGGGCAACTACGTCGGCTTTGACACCGATCTCGGCCGCCGCTTCGCCAAGGATCTGCTGGGGGACGAAAACAAGATCGAGTTCGTGGCGGTGGAGCCCGCCAGCCGCATCCCCTTCCTGCAGAGCGACAAGGTGGATCTCATCCTCGCCAACATGACTGTGACCCCGGAGCGGCGGCAGGTGGTGGACTTCACCAACCCGAACCTCAAGGTCGCGGTGCAGGTGCTGGTGCCGGAAGGCAGCGACGCCAAGAAGCTCGACGATCTGGCCGGCAAGCGGCTTATCGTCACTACCGGCACCACGGCCGACATCTGGCTGACCCGCAACCACCCGGACTGGAAGGTGCTCAAGTTCGAGAAGAACACCGAATCCCTGCAGGCCCTGGCCCAGGGCCGTGGCGACGCCTACGCCCAGGACAACCAGGTGCTGTTCAGCTGGGCCAAGGAGAACCCGGGCTATCGGGTGCTGCCAGAGAAGCTGGGCTCGGAAGACCCCATCGCGCCGGCGGTGAAGAAGGGCAATATCGAGCTGCGTGACTGGGTCAACGACCGTCTCGCCAAGCTGGGGGAAGAGAAGTACCTGCTCAAACTCTACGACCAGTATGTGCGCGACAAGCTTAGCGCCGATACCGATCCCAACGACGTGATAGTGGAAGGAGGCAAGTGGCAGGGTTGAGCCCTGCCCCCACAGCAGTGCTGAGTGTGAAGTGTGTGATCTTTGGTTCCGTTGGTCTGCAAACCGCAAGGTTTGACCTTTCCAGGCGCCCCCTCCAGGTGGCGCCTTTTTTTTGTTTGCAAGACCCCGGCAGGCGGGACACCCGCTCTGTGAGCCAGCTCCCCCTGCCCCGGGATGCCCTGTGCCATCCTCACTGAAACGGCAGCGGGAGGAGAAACCCATGTGGATAGAGGCCGAGCCCGTCTACGGCGCCCTGGTGTCCCTGGCCATCGGGCTCATCATCGGGCTGGAGCGGGGCTGGCAGGTGCGCCAGCTCGGAGACAACCAGCGCATCGCCGGGATGCGCACCTATGGCCTCATCGGTCTGCTCGGCGGGGTCTGCGCCCTGCTGCTGCCCACCCTGGGCGCCTGGCTGGCCCTGCTCGGTCTGCTGACCGTGGTGACGGGGTGCGGCCTCTCGGTCTGGCTGGCCCAGCGCTGGCAGGGGGAGTTCGGCCTCACCAGCTCGGTAGCCATGGTGCTCACCTATCTGCTGGGGCTGATGTCGGTGCTGCAGAGCCCGAGCGAGGCGGTGGCCTGCGCCGTGCTGGCGGCCCTCCTGATGGGGCTCAAGGGCAAGATCCAGCAGGGGATGCTGTTCTTGAGCGAAATGGAGTTTCACGCCACCCTGCGTTTTCTGCTCATCTCCCTGGTGCTGCTGCCGGTGCTCCCCGATACCGAGATGGGTCCCCTCAATGCCTTCAATCCCTTCAAGATCTGGCTCATGGTGGTGGTGATCGCTGGCATCTCGTTCTGTGGTCACTTTGCGGTGCGCCTGCTCGGCACCCGCTCCGGGCTGGTGCTCACCAGCATGCTGGCGGGGCTCGCCTCCTCCACCGCCCTCACCCTGCAATTTGCCCGCCTCAACAAGGAGCAGGGAGGGCTGGAGCGGCTGCTGGCCACCGGCATTCTGCTGGCGGGAGCCACCATGTGGCTCAGGCTGCTGGCACTGGTGCTGATCATCCACGGAGAGCTGGCGCTGCGTCTGGCCGCCCCCCTGCTGCTGCTGGCAGCCATCGTCTACGGCTTTGCCTTCTGGTTCTGGCGCCAGCGGGAAGAGATGCCGGACGGCCCGGTACAGCCCGAAACCCGCAACCCGCTGGATCTCGCCACCGCCATCAAGTTCGGTCTGCTGCTCGCCCTCATCGGCTTCATGGCCACTCTGCTGCAAAGCAAGGTGGGCAACTCCGGGGTCTATCTGCTGTCGCTGGTCTCCGGCATCACGGACGTGGACGCCATCACCCTCTCCCTCTCCCAGCTCGCCCAGAAGGAGCTGGCCCTGGAGGTGGCGGCCAGGGGCATACTGCTCGCCGGGCTGGTCAACTCCCTGGTGAAAGGGGTGCTGGCACTGGTGATTGGCGGACGCAGCCTGGGGCGGCGGGTCTTGCTCCCCTACCTCGTCTCCATCCTGCTCATCCTGCCCCTTGTCCTGATGACATGATGACGGGGATCACCTGACGGGCCCGGCACTCTGACACCCCCTCCCCTTGTCGCGTATACTGCCCCCTCTTGCAGCAGGAGGAGATAACCATGGCAAGCGACTGGGACAAGGTATTGGCGGGGGGCGCCCTGGACAGCCAGAGCGAGGAGATAGCGAACGACCGCATTCGCGGCCAGGCGCTGCTGAGCCGGCTCAACGCCTCACCGGCGGGGGATCACGTCCTGCGCCAGCAGATCTGCCGCGACCTCTTCGCCCACTGTCCCGACTCCTGCTGGATCAGCACCCCCTTCACCTGCGAATTCGGCCGCAACATCCACATCGGCGAGAAGACCTTCTTCAACTTCAACGTCACCATACTCGACGTGGGCGAGGTGCACATCGGCAACCATGTGTTGCTGGCCCCCAACGTGCAGATCTACACCGCCACCCACACCATGGACTATCTGGAGCGACGCAACTGGACCGCCTACAACAAGCCGGTGCGGATCGGCGATGACTGCTGGATTGGCGGCGGGGCCATCATCTGCCCAGGCGTCACCATAGGGCCCCGCTCCATCATAGGGGCTGGCGCCGTGGTCACCCGGGACATCCCGGCGGACTCCCTGGCGGTGGGCAATCCGGCCCGGGTGATCCGCACGCTACAACCGGGCGAAACCCGGGATCAGGCGTGCCTGTCATGATGGCCCTTGCCCTGCTGCCTTTGGGTTGGGCAGGCTGGCTCGGCGCGCACGATGCCAACTGGTGGCCGCTGGCCCTGATCCTGCTGATGAGCCTGCTGACCCTGGTCGTCTACGCCTGGGACAAACGCCAGGCCATACTGTGA
>NZ_CAWMFQ010000038.1:0-13478 GCF_963866995.1 Aeromonas sp. ZOR0002
CCCTCCGGCTTGCGGAGGTCACCAGCGCCCAGCGCGTCGGCGGCAGCTGTTCGAGCCGTCGCCGGGCACCGTCCAGGGGCATCGGCGCCGCAGCGTATTCCATCTCCAGATCGTCGAGCAGGGCCACCTCCACCGCCATGTCCAGCTGGGGAGCCAGGGCCCCTATCACCTCCCGTGAGCGCACGCCGTGACACATGGCGAGCACGGGAGCGGGATCCAGCCCATGGTGCTGACACCAGCGCCGCCACACGACTTCCACGTCGCCGGTGGAGTGGACCAGGGTCCCGTCCATGTCCAGCAGCAGGGCCGCGGCCCTCACGCGCACCGCGCTCACAGGGCTCTCCCCGCCAGCGCATCGGCGAAGACCTGCCGCTGGGCAGCGGCCTCGTAACAGGCGATCGCCTGCTCCGCATTGCTGGCCCACACCGGCAAGGGGGCGACGACGAACCCCTGCTGCAACAGGCTGGTCAGCAGCTCCCCGGTCTCCGGTGCGGCCAGCGGCTGAGCCATCACCAGGCTCCCCTTGATCAAGAACAGATAGCGTTCGCTCGACATGACATGACTCCTTGTGGCTGAACAGCGGGCAAGCAGGCCCGTTTCGAGACCATTAGAACAAGGATATTAGATAATTTATAATCAATAAATCGCCACATTGGATAACCAAATGGAATGAGATTCGACCTGAGACAATTGCAGGCCTTCGTCATGCTGGCCGAGAGTGCCAACTACCGGGAGGCGGCCAGCCGGCTTTTTGTGACACAACCGGCCCTGACCAAGCAGATCCAGGGCCTGGAGCAGGCCCTCGGCAGCACCCTGTTCAACCGGGGCCGCCATGGGGCCGAGCTGACCGCCATCGGCCTCCAGTTGCTGCCCCAGGCCAGGGCGCTGGTGGATCACGGCAAGGGATTCGAGCGGCATGCCCTGGCGCTGGCAAGCGGTGCCGCCGGACGCCTCAACATCGGGTTCGGGCTCTCCAGCTTCGCACTGGCCCCTTCCCTGGTGGCTCGTTTCAAGCAGCAGGCCCCCGACGTGCTGGTCCACCTGCGGGACACCACCTCCGCCATCCAGCAGGAGCACTTGCTGGCGGGTAGGCTGCAACTGGGCTTCATGCGACGGCCTGATGCGCCGCAGCTGAGGGAACACAGGCTGCTGACGGACAGACTGGTGCTGGCCGTCCCCACCCGGGTGGCAGGGCCGGACTTCGACCTGGAGCGGGCGCTGATCCGCGATCCCTTGCTGCAGATGGTGGGCCATCGCTGCCCGGGCCTCAGCCAGCAGATCGCCCGCTTCCTCGGTGCCAACCGGCTGACCGGTCTCATCCAGGAGGCGGAAGACATCCAGACCCTGGTGGCCCTGGTGGCCGCCGGTATCGGCAACGCCATCCTGCCGCGCAGCGTGGGATTCATCGCGGGCAAGGAGGTGACCCTCTACCCTCTCTCCGGCCCCTGGTCGGAATGGGAAATCAGCCTGGTGTGGAACCCGGAATTTGCCGATCCCATTCGGGATCGCTTCCTCGCCATGGTGAGAGAAACGCACCCCGAGCCCGCATGAGGTGCATGAGATGCATGAGATGCCTGCAGGAGAGGATGGCCGGGCTCAGTCCCGCTCCGCCAGCTCCGCGACCTTGATGATCTCGGCAATGCGACCGAGCATGCGCAGGGAAGCTTGGTGTTCTGCGGCATCCGCCGCCGCGCAGGCATCCTCCAGGATGGTGATGGCGTAGTCCCGATCGTGGCCATCTCGCACCGCCCCCTGAATGGCCCAGCTGGTGCTCACGCCGCACACATAGAAATGCTCGATGCGATTGGCCCGTAGCGCAGGCTCCAGCGCCGTGCCGTAGAAGGGGCTGACCCTGGGTTTGGTCAGCACCAGATCCCCGGGTTGCACATCGAGCTCCGGGTGAAAGTCGGTGCCGCTGTCGGCCAGGGAGAGGGCCCCGAACTGCCGGGCACGGCCAAACATGGGGGAGCCCTTGGGTTGCAGCAGATAGCCCTCGTCAAACCCCACCTTGATGAGCACCACCAGCCAGCCGTGAGCGCGGGCATGGGCCAGCGCTTGGTTGGCGTGCGCAATGGCGTCCTGCTCGATCACCTGGGCCGCCGAGGCGGCGATACGCCCGTCCGGGTGGGCGATGTCGTTGATGAAATCGATCACCAGCAATGCCTTGTTCATGGTGTACTCCCCCCTTGCCTGAGGCCGTTTTGCCCCTGCGCCGCCAGGATCACTCCTCGCGGCCATATAAAAAACCGGCTGGCACCATCACACGGATTGATATGCCATCCGATTGGCACCTGGCAGTGCCACGCACTGCCTCATACCAGCCCAAGCGCATAGCGTAGCGCCATTTCCTTGAGGGGGCCCGCCTTGTCCGCCAGATTCAGCGCCAGGTTGCGGGCAAGCCTGAGGGGGCCTATCTCGTTGCTGAAGACCCCGTAGAAGAGATCCATCCCCGACTGCATCAGCAGGTTGTCAGGGCGGCGTCGCCCCTCGTAACGCCCAGCCAGCGCCAGCTCGTGCCACTGTGCCCCCGCCTTGCCGAGCAACCCGGCCCAGCAGGCCACGTCCTTGAAACCGAGGTTGACCCCCTGCCCCGCCAGCGGATTGATGGTGTGGGCCGCATCCCCGAGCAGCACCACTCGCCCGGCGTGATAGTCGTTGGCGTGGCGGCGCACCAGGGGGAAGCTCCCCTTGGCCGTCACGGTGAAACCGCCAAGGCGGCTCGGGAAGTGGCGGCGCACCTCGACGGCCAGGGCCTCGTTGCTCATGGCGGCCAGCGCCCGGATGCGGGCCGGGCTGTCATACCAGACCAGGGAGCCATGGCGGCCCGGCAGCGGCAGGAAGGCGCGCGGGCCGCTCGGGGTGAACTGCTGCCAGGTGATGTCTTCCTGGGCAAAATCGGTGTTGATGTTGATCAGCATGCAGTGCTGGCGGTACTCGAAACGCGACACCCCGATGCCGGCCAATCGCCGGGTGTGGGATTCGGCACCGTCGCAGGCCAGCACCCAGCGCGCCTGCAGCTCGGTGCCGTCATCCAGGGTCAGCACGGCGTCATCCGCACTCTGGCGCAGGCTCGTCACCGCCGCCGGGGTATGGGTCTGGATGGTCGGGAAATCCTCCATCCTTTTCAGGAGCGCGAGCTGGATCAATCGGTTCTCGATGATGTAGCCGAGCTGGGGCAGCCCGAGATCCAGCGCGTCGAAGCGGGTAGCGAAGCCGTCCAGCTCCCAGGTCTCCAGCCGGCGATAGGGGCACAGCCGCATCTGCTGCAGATATTGCCAGGCACCGGCCCGGGTCAGCAGCGCCACCGAGGCCTGACTGATGGCGGAAACCCGCAGATCCAGCGACTGCTCGGGGGCATAGGGCTCGGGCAACCGGGTCTCGATGACCCGAACCGAGAGCCCCTCTGCCGCCAGCAGGCAGGCGGTGGCGGCGCCCACCATGCCGGCGCCGACGATGGCGATATCACACTGTTCCATAACTTGATTCCTGCAAGGAGTCCCCGCGATAAGGGGCAAGGGCCGAACCGAATGGGGCATGATAACGCAAGGAGGCGGCAGAAACAGTGAGAGGGATGCGCAATTGCCGACGACAAGCCGGCCCTGATGGCGGCGGGCGGCCCCAGACTGGTCAGCACCGGGATTGCGGAGTAAAATGGCCGGTCCTTTGACCCTGCCGATTTCAAAACCAGTCACGAGAAGCAATGAGCAAGAAACTTCATATCAAGACCTGGGGCTGCCAGATGAACGAGTACGACTCGTCCAAGATGGCGGACCTGCTGGATGCCAGCAATGGCTACACGCTTACCGAGGAGCCGGAAGAGGCAGATGTGCTGCTGCTCAACACCTGTTCCATCCGCGAGAAGGCCCAGGAGAAGGTGTTCCACCAGCTCGGTCGCTGGAAGAAGCTCAAGGCGAAAAAACCGGGGCTGGTGATCGGGGTGGGCGGCTGCGTCGCCTCCCAGGAAGGGGAGAACCTGCGCAGCCGGGCGCCCTATGTGGACATCGTCTTCGGACCCCAGACCCTGCACCGCCTGCCGACCATGATCAAGCAGGTGCAGGAGGGGCGCGGTGCCCAGGTGGACATCGCCTTCCCCGAGATCGAGAAGTTCGACAACCTGCCCGAACCCCGTGCCGAGGGGGCGACCGCCTTCGTTTCCATCATGGAAGGCTGCTCCAAGTACTGCTCCTTCTGCGTGGTGCCCTACACCCGTGGCGAGGAGGTGAGCCGACCGCTGGATGACGTGCTCTATGAAATCGCCCAGCTCGCCCAGCAAGGGGTGCGCGAAGTGAACCTGCTCGGCCAGAACGTCAACGCCTACCGGGGGCCGACCTTCGACGGGGAGGTCTGCACCTTCGCCGAACTGCTGCGCCTGGTGGCTGCCATCGACGGCATCGACCGCATTCGCTACACCACCAGCCACCCGGTCGAGTTCACCGACGACATCATCGAGGTCTATCGTGATACCCCCGAGGTGGTCAGCTTCCTGCACTTGCCCATCCAGAGCGGCTCGGATCGCATCCTGACCATGATGAAGCGCCCGCACACCGTGCTGGAGTACAAGTCCAAGATCCGCCGCCTGCGCGCCGTGCGTCCCGACATCACCATGAGCTCCGACTTCATCGTCGGCTTCCCGAACGAGACGGACGAAGACTTCGAGGCCACCATGAAACTCATCGAGGAGATCAACTTCGACATGAGCTTCAGCTTCATCTACAGCCCGCGCCCCGGCACCCCGGCCGCGGACCTGCCCGATGACGTCGACATGGAAGTGAAGAAGGCCCGCCTGACCCGACTGCAAAACCGCATCAATCACCAGTCCATGCTCATCGGCCGCGCCATGCTGGGCTCGGTGCAGCGCATCCTGGTGGAGGGGCCCTCCAAGATGGATCCCATGCAGCTCAGTGGCCGCACCGAGAACAACCGGGTGGTCAACTTCGAGGGGCCGCACCGCCTCATCGGCGGCTTCGCCGACGTGGAGATCACCGACGTACGCCCCTACTCCCTGCGCGGCCGCTTCATCCGCGGCGAGGACGAAATGAACCTGCGCATCGCCACGGCCCCGAGCGAGATCCTCGCCCGTCGTCCTGACAACGTGCCCGATGATCTGGGCGTTGCGGCCTTCAGACCCCATTGATGACTCTCTCCCCCGCCCCCTGGCGGGGGAACAACCGATAAGAGGACACCTTGAGCCGACACATCTCCACCCTGAATCTGCACCTTGAACCCGCCGACAACCAGCGCCTCGCCAGCCTGTGCGGACCCTTTGACGACAACCTCAAGCAGCTGGAGCGCCGTCTCGGCATCGAGATAAGCTACCGGGACAACCACTTCCAAGTGATCGGCAAGCAGGCCCAGGTGGAGGCGGCTGCCGTCATCCTCAAGCACCTCTATGTGGAAACCCAGCCCCTCAAGGGGAGCAAGGTGAGCGACATCACCCCCGAGATGGTGCACCTGGCGGTGCAGGAGTCCCGCGTGCTGGAGCAGGACGACGAACCCGCCCCTTCCCTGCCGTATGGCAAGGAGGTCACGGTCAAGACCAAGCGCGGTCTCATCAAGCCCCGCAGCCCGAACCAGGCCCAGTACATCGCCAATATCGTGCGCCACGACATCAGCTTCGGCATAGGCCCGGCAGGGACCGGCAAGACCTATCTCGCCGTGGCCGCCGCCGTGGATGCCCTGGAGCGCCAGGAGATCCGCCGCATCCTGCTGACCCGCCCGGCGGTGGAAGCCGGTGAGAAGCTCGGCTTTCTGCCCGGCGATCTTTCCCAGAAGGTGGACCCCTACCTGCGCCCCCTCTACGACGCCCTGTTCGAGATGCTGGGCTTCGAGCGGGTGGAGAAGCTGATGGAGCGCAACGTCATCGAGGTGGCGCCGCTCGCCTACATGCGCGGCCGTACCCTCAACGACGCCTTCATCATCCTGGACGAGGCCCAGAACACCACCACGGAGCAGATGAAGATGTTCCTGACCCGCATCGGCTTCAACTCCAAGGCGGTGGTGACCGGCGACATCACCCAGGTGGACTTGCCTCGCAGCACCAAATCCGGTCTGCGCCACGCCCTGGAGGTGTTGCAGGGGGTCGATGGCCTCTCCTTCAACTTCTTCGAGTCCAAGGACGTGGTGCGCCATCCCGTGGTGGCCCGCATCGTGCAGGCCTACGAGGCATTCGATGCCCAGCAGGCGGCCGAGAAGAGCGCAGCCACTCCCCGCAACGAGAACACCAGCAAAGAGAGTGCCCAATGAGCGTGACCCTGGATCTGCAACTGGCCTGCGCCAGCCCGGACGGCCTGCCGACCGAGGCCCAGCTGCAAGGCTGGCTCGACGGCACCATTCTGGGCTTCCAGCCCGAGGCCGAGGTGACGGTGCGCCTGGTGGACGAGGCGGAGAGCCGCGAGCTCAACCACACCTATCGCGGCAAGGACAAGCCCACCAACGTGCTCTCCTTCCCCTTCGAGGCGCCACCGGGTCTCGAACTGCCCCTGCTCGGGGATCTGGTGATCTGCCGCCAGGTGGTCGAGGCCGAAGCCGTCGAACAGGGCAAGCCCCTGATGGCCCACTGGGCTCACATGGTTGTGCATGGCAGTCTGCATCTGCTAGGTTATGACCATATCGAGGACGAGGAAGCCGAAGAGATGGAGCAGCTCGAGCGCGACATCATGCAGGAACTGGGCTTCGCCGATCCTTATCTGAACGACGAAGAGTAACGAACCGGATGGTCATCGTCTTGAAACAGCCGATGCCCATCCTCATATAGCCACAACGATTTCAAGTGTGTTCATACGAGTAACCAAGAGAGAAAATGACCGACGATCACCCTAGTACCGGCTCGCCGAAGAAAACCTGGCTCGACAAACTCAGCCAACTCTTCCAGGGCGAGCCAAAAGACCGCAACGATCTGGTAGAGGTCATCGCCGATGCCGAAGAGCGGGACCTCATCGATCAGGACACCAAGGACATGATCGAGGGCGTGCTCGAAATTGCCGAGCTGCGCGTGCGTGACATCATGATCCCCCGCTCCCAGATGGTGACCATCGAGAAGTCCCAGCCGGTGGACGAGTTCCTGCCGGTCATCATCGAATCCGGCCACTCCCGCTTCCCGGTGATCAACGAAGACAAAGATCACGTGGAGGGCATCTTGCTCGCCAAGGATCTGCTGCCGTTCGGTTTTGGCGGCCAGCATGCCAGCGAACCGCTCCAGCTGGAGAAGATCCTGCGTCCCACGGTGATCGTGCCGGAGAGCAAGCGGGTCGATCGCCTGCTCAAGGAGTTCCGGGAAGAGCGCTACCACATGGCCATCGTGGTGGACGAATTTGGCGGTGTCTCCGGTCTCGTGACCATCGAGGACATTCTGGAGCTCATCGTCGGCGAGATTGACGACGAGTTCGACGACATCGAGGACGAGCCGGAAGAGATCCGCCGCATCAGCAAGCGGGTCTTCTCGGTGAGCGCGCTGACCGAGATCGAGGACTTCAACGACTTCTTCGGCACCCAGTTCAGCGATGAAGAGGTGGACACCGTCGGCGGTCTGGTGATGCACGCCTTCAGCCACCTGCCCAAGAAGGGGGAAGAGATCGAACTCGACGGCTACCTGTTCAAGGTGATGCACGCCGATCGCCGTCGCCTGCAACAGTTGCAGGTGAAGATCCCCGAGCATCATGCGGCGGCGCAGCCGGAGTCCTGATCCCGCCCAGCACCACGCACATCCCGCGCCCCTCTCGTCAGGGGCGCTTTTTTTGCCTCCCTCCCGCCGCGCTACCGCCACTTAGCCCACGCCGACCGCGAGGCTCGCCGTTGACCCGGTTTGCGGTTAAGATGTCGGCCATTGTGTTTCCATTCAGTCCAATTCGAGCCCCGATCCCCCGTGAAATCGAAACTCCTGACCAGCCTGTTTGCCATTGCCAGCGGCGCCATCGCCGTGCTGGCCTTCTCCCCTTTCGGCTACTGGCCCCTGGTGATCCCCTCCCTGCTCGGCCTTTACGCCCTGCTGGACAAGGCCACCCCCAAACAGGCAGCCTGGCGCGGCTTCGGCTACGCCATGGGTCTGTTCCTGCCCGGGCAGTGGTGGATCCACGTCAGCATGACGGAGTTTGGCGGCATTCCGCTGCCGGCCGCCTTCGTGCTGCTGGCCGGGCTCTGCGCCTATCTCTCCCTCTATCCGACCCTGGCCTGCTGGCTCTTCGCCCGCTTCTTTGCCGGCCGCCACTGGAGCCGCTGGCTGCTCGCCTTCCCGGCGCTCTGGCTGATGGCCGACTGGCTGCGGGGCTGGGTGATGACAGGCTACCCCTGGCTCTGGTTCGGCTACACCCAGATAGACGGCCCCCTCAAGGGCTTCGCTCCCCTTCTCGGGGTGCAGGGCATCACCCTCGCCCTGCTGCTCACCGCCTCCGCCCTCTGGCTGGTATGGCAACACCGCAAGCCGGCCTGGCTGCTGCTCCCCGTCGCCCTGGTGGGCGCCGCCCAGGGGCTGATGCAGCTCAACTGGGTGACCCGGGGTGAACCGGTCAAGGTCGCGCTGGTGCAGGGCAACATCGAGCAGTCCCTCAAGTGGGATCCGGAGGCCCTGGTGCCGACCGTGCGCAAGTATCAGGATCTCAGCCGCGAGAACCAGGATGCCGACATCATCGTCTGGCCGGAGTCCGCCATCCCGGCCATCGAGAAGGAGATGGGTACCTATCTGGAGAGCCTGGACAAGGCGATGAAGGTGAACGACACCGGCCTGCTGGCGGGGATCATCCATTACGATCTGAAACAGCAGCGCTTCTTCAATACCGTGCTCGGCATGGGGGTACAGGATGCTGAGGGCAAGGAGTCCTACTACTACGAGCACAAGAACCGCTACTACAAGTACCACCTGCTGCCCATCGGCGAGTTCGTGCCCTTTGAAGATCTGCTGCGTCCCATCGCCCCCTTCTTCAACCTGCCCATGTCCTCCTTCAGCCGGGGTGACGAGGTGCAGCCGAACCTGATCGCCAAGGGGCTCAAGTTTGCCGCCGCCATCTGTTACGAGATCATCTTCCCGGACGAGGTGCGCCGCAACGTGCAGCCGGATACCGACTTTCTGCTGACCGTCTCCAACGACGCCTGGTTCGGCACCAGCATCGGCCCCTGGCAGCACATGGAGATCGCCCGCATGCGCGCCCTGGAGCTGGCCCGCCCACTGCTGCGCGACACCAACACCGGCATCACCATCGTCACCGAGATAGACGGCAGCATCATCGCCCAGATCCCGCAGTTCGAGGCTGGAGTATTGCGTGCCGAGGTACGCCCCGCCCACGGCCAGACCCCCTATCTGCGTTTTGGCAGCTGGCCCATGTATGGCCTGGCCGCCGCCCTGCTGGGGCTGGCCCTGTGGCTGCGCCCCCGTGCCCACCCCTGGGCACGCAAGGGCTAAGACCACACAACCCCGATAAACAAAAGAGGCGCCCTTGGGCGCCTCTTTTTATGGTTTGGCTTATGGCTTGGCACAGTCTGGCGGCTCAAGGAGACAGCGGCTCACGGTGATACTCATCGGCCCCGCACTCGGGGCAGGTGCCAAGCTGCTCCGGGTGCAGCACGGTATGGCGCCACTCGCAGTGATCGCACACCAGCACCCCGAGTCCCACCCAGTCCCCCGCCCGGTAGACCCCCTTGTGTTCCAGCTCGTCCGCCAACTCCTGCCACTCCACCTGGGTGCGGTCGGTCACGTCTGCCAGCCAGGACCAGGCGGTGTCCTTGAGCGCCAGCATGAAGGCGGACTCCTCCACCTGCTCATCCTTGCGCCCTTCGTCATAGTTGCCCAGATCCCGCTTCACATACTCGGCGATCAGCGCCAGCTCGTCCTGGGTCAGATCCCCGGCCGCCTCCAGATAGGCCTGCACCTTGGCGATCATCCGGTTGAGGCGCTCTCCCTGAAACGCTTCCGTCTCTTCCCACTGCTTCTTGAGCTGGGCGATAAAGGCTTCATACCCTTGTCGACGTTTGTCCATGGCCATCACTCCTCTGCTGAATCCCGATCGAGCCAGACCCTGACCTCGGGCTCGGCGGATACGGGCGGCGGTTGCCATTCTCACTTCGTTGCGACTCTTGCGGCTCTGCAAATCCTCGCGGGTACCGGACCTGGCCCGAGACCGGGCGGATGCTGGCGGTTGTTGCCGCCGCAGGATATGGGTATTCTATCGGGATTTCCCAGCCGTTTTATCTATTCATTTCACAGATCCGGATGTCACCAATGCAAGAGCAATACGTTCCCCAATCCATAGAACCAGCAGTGCAGAAGCACTGGGATGCCAAGAAAACCTTCAAGGCGGTGGAGAAAGTAGACAAGGAAAAGTTCTACTGCCTCTCCATGTTCCCCTATCCGTCTGGTCGTCTACACATGGGGCACGTTCGCAACTACACCATAGGTGATGTGATCTCCCGTTATCAACGGCTCAATGGCAAGAACGTGCTGCAACCCATCGGTTGGGACGCCTTCGGCCTGCCGGCAGAAAACGCCGCCATCAAGAACAACACGGCGCCGGCCCCCTGGACCTACGAAAACATCGAATACATGAAGAACCAGCTGAAGATGCTGGGTCTGGGCTATGACTGGGATCGGGAGCTGGCCACCTGCAAGCCGGACTACTACCGCTGGGAGCAGTGGTTCTTCACCAAGCTCTACGAGAAGGGCCTGGTCTACAAGAAGACCTCCTCCGTCAACTGGTGCCCGAACGACATGACCGTACTGGCCAACGAGCAGGTTGTCGACAACTGCTGCTGGCGCTGTGATACCCCGGTGGAGCAGAAAGAGATCCCCCAGTGGTTCATCAAGATCACCGACTACGCCGAAGAGCTGTTGAACGACATCGACAATCTGGAAGGCTGGCCGGAGATGGTCAAGACCATGCAGCGCAACTGGATTGGCCGCTCCGAAGGGGTCAACATCAGCTTCAATATCGACGGTCAGGCCGAGCACCTCGAGGTCTACACCACCCGTCCGGACACCTTCATGGGTGTGACCTATGTGGGCATCGCCGCCGGTCACCCGCTGGCGCTGCAAGCAGCCCAGAACAATCCGGAGCTGGCCGCCTTCATCGAAGAGTGCAAGAACACCAAGGTAGCCGAAGCTGAACTGGCCACCATGGAGAAGAAGGGCATGGCCACCGGCCTCTACGCCATTCACCCGCTGGATGGCCGCAAGGTGCCCGTCTGGGTCGCCAACTTCGTGCTGATGAACTACGGCACCGGCGCCGTGATGGCGGTACCGGGTCACGACCTGCGTGACCACGAATTCGCCACCAAGTACGGCCTCGAGATCAAGCCTGTCATCAAGCCGGTTGATGGTGACGTCGACGTGAGCGAAGCGGCTTATACCGAGAAGGGCGTGCTGTTCAACTCCGGCGAGTTCGACGGCCTCGACTTCCAGGGTGCCTTCGATGCCATCGCCAACAAGCTGGAAGGGCTCGGCAAGGGCAAGCGCACCGTCAACTACCGTCTGCGCGACTGGGGGGTTTCCCGTCAGCGCTACTGGGGCGCCCCCATCCCGATGCTGACCCTGGCGGATGGTACCGTGGTGCCGACCCCGGAAGATCAACTGCCGGTACTGCTGCCGGAAGACGTGGTGATGGATGGTATCCAGAGCCCCATCAAGGCCGATGCCGAGTGGGCAAAGACCACTTACAACGGCCAGGAAGCGTTCCGCGAGACCGATACCTTCGACACCTTCATGGAGTCCTCCTGGTACTACGCCCGCTACTGCTCCCCGGACTACGACAAGGGCATGCTGGATCCGGCGGCCGCCAACCACTGGCTGCCGGTGGATCAGTACATCGGTGGCATCGAGCACGCCTGTATGCACCTGCTCTACGCCCGGTTCTTCCACAAGCTGCTGCGCGATGCGGGCCTGGTGAACAGCGACGAGCCGTTCAAGCGCCTGCTCTGCCAGGGCATGGTGCTGGCCGACGCCTTCTACTACAAGGATGAGAAGGGCGGCAACGTCTGGGTCAGCCCCCTCGACGTCAAGGTGGAGCGTGACGACAAGGGCCGCATCACCAAGGCGGTCGACCTTGAGGGTCGTGAAGTGATCCACTCCGGCATGACCAAGATGTCCAAGTCCAAGAACAACGGCATCGACCCGCAGCTGATGGTGGAGCGTTACGGCGCCGATACCGTCCGTCTGTTCATGATGTTCGCCTCCCCGGCCGAGATGACCCTGGAATGGTCCGACTCCGGCGTGGAAGGTGCCCAGCGCTTCCTGCGTCGCCTGTGGCGCATCACCTTCGAGCACGTATCCGGTGGCGCCGTTGCCGCACTGGACGTCGCCGCCCTCACCAGCGACCAGAAAGCCGTGCGCCGCGAGCTGCACAAGACCATCGCCAAGGTGAGCGACGACGTGGGTCGCCGTCAGACCTTCAACACCGCCATCGCCGCCATCATGGAGCTGATGAACAACCTGGCCAAACTGGGCAGTGACGCTCAGGATCGCGCCCTGATGCAGGAAGCGCTGGAAGCGGTCGTGGTCATGCTCTACCCCATCACCCCGCACATCGGCTTCGAGCTGTGGAAAATGCTGGGCAAGGAAGGGGACATCGATGTCGCGGCCTGGCCGGTGGCTGACGAAGCGGCCATGGTCGAGACCGAGAAGCTGGTGGTGGTACAGATCAACGGCAAGATGCGCGGCAAGCTGACCGTGCCGGCCGAGATAAGCCAGGCCGACGTCGAGAAGCTGGCCATGGCCGATGCGTCCGTACAGAAGTTCACCGACGGTCTGACCGTGCGCAAAGTCGTGTACGTGCCGGGCAAACTGCTCAACATCGTGGCCAACTGATGACGCCTCCCCTGGCGGCGGCCGACGGTCTGGGCCAGGGGCTGACGACACACGGATGATGACGGCGGGCCCTGCGCCCGCCGCTCTTCCCTTCATGCAAAGAGGATTTTTTATGGGCACCATCTTCACGCGCTGGATGGCCATCGTGCTGGCAGGACTGTTGCTGCAGGCCTGCGGTTTTCAGATGCGGGGCACCGCCATTCCCCCCGAACTGATGACCATGAAAGTGGTCGGTGACAACAAGAGCGACTTCTACCGACTGGTCACCACCCGTCTCAAGGCCGCTGGCGTGCAGCTCGCCGACAAGGAGGGCATCCCGGTGCTGACCCTGGCCGGGGTACGTAGCCGCAGCCAGGTCGCCTCGGTCGACTCCATCGGCCAGGACCGCGAATACCTGCTGAGTTACAGCACCCAGTTCACCGTGGTCATGCCGGGAAAACCGACCCAGGTCTTCCCCATCACCTTCAACCGCAGCTTCCTGAACAAGCCGGATGCGGCACTCGCCTCCTCCCGCGAGCAGGAGCAGCTGGGCAAGGAAATGCAGGAGCAGGCCGCCAACCTGGTTATTCGCCAGCTCAGTCAGGTCAAGTTCTGATGCGCGTATCTTGATGAGAGGGTGTTGATGAGAGTCTATCCCGAGCAGTTTGCGGATCATCTCAAGGCAGGGCTCAAGCCCTGCTATCTCATTTTTGGG
>NZ_CAWMFQ010000039.1:0-2695 GCF_963866995.1 Aeromonas sp. ZOR0002
CTGGCTCGCCGCCGCCCCTCGGGGAAGGACGCGCTCGCCGCCCTGCTGGTGCTGGCCGGCGCCCTGCTTATCGTGCTGCATTAGGAGAGACACTATGACCCTATTGATCCTGCTTGGACTGCTGAACGGCGTGGCGGTGAGCCTGTCGCGCACCCTCAATGGCTGCCTCGCCAGCGCCCGGGGCGCCATGACGGCGTCGCTGGCCAACCACCTGCTCGGCTTCGGGCTGCTCGGCGCCCTGCTCATCCTCAAAGGGGCACCCTGGGAGCGGCTCGCCGGGCTCGATCCCTGGCTGCTGCTCGGCGGGGTGCTGGGGGCGCTGTTCGTCGCCATCAGCAGTTGGGCCATCGGCCGGATCGGCGCCCTGGCCTGCGCCCTGCTCATCGTCACGGGCCAGCTGGCGGGGGGCGCCCTGCTCGATGCCCTGGCCGGGCGGCTGGCCGCGAGCGATCTGCTCGGCATTCTGCTGGTGCTGGCGGGTGCCGCGCTGCAACGCTGGCAGGCCGGCAAGCCGCGCTCCCGAGGATGAGCAGTGATGGCGTGGCGACACCTGAGAGGCGGGTGACAAACGCGCCGCCCTTGCCTGGATGCAAAAGGCCGCCCGCCAGCCAGATCAGGGCCCTGGCGAAAGGGAAAAGGCGAAAGAAAGGGAGGGAAAGGAAGAAACAGGAAGGTAAAAGAGAACAGAGAAAGAGAGGCCGCCTGTAATCCAGGGCCGCCCCCAAAAGCAGAACACCGGCGCTAGGCCGGTGTTCTGAAATAACAGGGTCGCGCCCCTGCTCTGGGCGTCGCGGTCATACGCAGCTTAGGCGTAGAAGGCCTCGACGGTGCCCTTGACGGTGATCAGCATGGGGTTGCCATAGCGATCCTTGGCCTTGGGGGAGGGGATCTTCACCCAACCTTCGCTGATGCAGTACTCCTCGACATTGGTGCGCTCCTTGCCGTTCACGCGAATGCCGATCTCGTGCTGGAAGCACTCTGCCACATGGTGCGGGCTGCGCGGGTTGGCCGCCAGACGGTCGGGCAGTGCAGGTTTGTTGTCGCTCATTTTATAGACCTGAGTGTGATAAAAAGTGGGTCATTGTAGGCAATGCCCGCCATGGGCTCAAGGCTGGTGGCACGCAACTTCACCTTCACTTCATCGAGAGGGGATAAGGTAGGCTCACGTTTTCAGTTGGAGCTTCACCCTATGCCCACCATAGTCACCCACGCCGCCGTACCCCTCTGCCTTGGTCTCGGGCTTGGCAGCCGGATTATCCCGCCACGTCTACTGCTGGCCGGTGTCGCCATCGCCATGCTGCCCGATGCCGATGTGCTCGCCTTCAAACTGGGGGTTGCCTACGGCCATGTCTTTGGCCACCGCGGCTTTACCCACTCATTGCTGTTTGCCTTTGCCTTGCCCACGCTGGCCATGCTGTTTCACCGCAAATTTCGGGCGAGCGCCGCCACCGTCTGGTCGTTTCTGCTGGTCTCTCTGCTCTCCCACAGCCTGCTCGATTCCCTCACTACCGGCGGCAAGGGAGTGGGCTGGCTTTGGCCGTGGCGTGACGAACGATTTTTTGCCCCCTGGCAGGTGATCCGGGTTGCCCCCTTCAAGCTGGAGGCTTATCTCACCGCCCGAGGCGAAGCGGTGATCCTCTCCGAGCTCTACTGGGTCTGGCTGCCGGGGGTTGTATTGATGCTGGGGTTGATGGGGTGGCGGGAATTGGACAGGGTGCCTAAGGGATGCTGAGACTTGCTGCCAGGTGATGAAGATAGTCATAACTGTGCCACTGGGCGGCACAGAGAGCGAGCAGGGCTGATGCCCCCAAGGCACCTCGATCCCGGTTCTGGAGTAATATCCACAGGGCATGCAGTATGCAGAGACCCAAGCTCACCAGATATATGAGAGCTAACGCCACTTCAATCAAATCTGAGATACCGTAGGGATCATTCGGATTGTGATAAAGCTGTTCATAGCCAAAGGCGCGAAATCCGAGTCTGATCAGAAACAGGGAAAAGCTGAGGGTGGCCAATCGTCTTGTTTTTCGGCGGATTTCTGTGATGCAACGTCTCAAATCTTCCAACGTTAACGTTTGGGGCAGAGCTGGGATACCCATATTTTTGAATGTTGGATATGCTACACCTTGCTCAGAAAGTGGGTGTCCCAGATTTGAAATTTACGTTTTGTCAAGAAAAATGGGGGTTTAAAATTTAGAGCCCTGATTTTTGTTGCTTTAATTCAGTGGTTTTGCAATAGAATTGCTTGGCGCATAAGAACGAATAACGTTATTTTCGCCACTGCTGTATGGAGAATTTTTATAGTCTGAGTGCTTTTTAACTTGAGTAAAGTTGGTTCCTCTGAGTTCGAGTGCTGACCAGCACTCCTGAGCCCCAGCACCATTACAGTAGCTACCGTGTAGAGCAAGTATTAGTTGTTCTCTACCATTTGGTTTCTTCCATGTATGTTCTTGAACTGCAAGTTCACTGTCAAAGGCTATATCCCATTGACCATTTTGTGCTTTAATAAATATGACTAATGGCGTGCCTGCACTACCTCCCAGATAACAATTTTCATCGTCCTTTTGTGCTGCGCCAATATCTAATACGATAATATCATTACCATCGACCATTCTATGGTAGAGAAGTTTTGAATCGTCGATGGGTTGGTTTGGATGTATGGAGATTGTATTCACCTGACAGTTGCCCACAAAAG